>JAQVZV010000134.1 GCA_028708005.1 Bacilli bacterium | reverse complement strand
AGGAAATAATAAAAATAAAAATTTAGATTTTAATTTTGCACAATATGATTAGAAATAATAACGGAGCATTTACTGTAAAGTATGCTCCTTTTTTTTAGTTGTCTTAACGTTGATTTTAATTTAGATATAGTATATAATATATATGTGTTAAGTTAAGAGAGGTGAAATCTGCTATGTTAAATTATAGACAAATAAATGTTAACCCAAAAGGTTGGAACACTGGAGATTGTTCAACTACGGCTATTGTTTCTTGCCTTGAATTGTATATTGATTATGTAGAATTTAAAGGAGGTAGAAAATGAGCAAAAAATTAATAATCCTTATAGGAAAATGTGCTGTTGGGAAATCAGAGGTAGATAAAAGATTAGGTGAATTGGGTTTTAACAGATGTATATCACACACCACAAGGCCTGCACGACGATCAGAACAAAATGATGTCGACTATCACTTTATCAGAGCAGAACAATATGATGATATGCATGATCAATTTTTAGAGACAACTGATTATATTATAAATAGGAATCAATGGAAATACGGTTTACATAAAGATAGTATCAAAGAGGGGTATAATGTTGTAGTTGTAAACACAGGTGGTTTAATGCAAATTTTAGAAGCAAAACCAGACGATGTTGAAATATTTGTAATTTGGTTAAAAGCTCCATTAGCAACAACTATTGTAAGATTTTTAACTCGCGAAGGTGATACATTAGGGATTAGAAGTAACCTTATTGATAGACTTATAAGAGATAGTAGAGATTTTGATAACAAGTTAGAATCAAAACTTTGTCAATATGAGAAAAAAGGAATATTAACATACTGGATGACTATTGATAATTCAACAGATATAGATTATCGACTAGATTTCATCGCTGATTATATAATAGATCTATTAGGTGAATTTGAATAGTTGATTAAATTTTCATTTTTATATATAATATAGATGTAAAATAATTAATAGGAGGAAAATTATTATATGACTAAAAAATATTATCCAAATGTGGGAGATCAACTTTATTTAAGACAATTCACTGGAAGTTATTATATTGATATGGTTAAAAGACCTTATACAGTTATTGATGTTACGCCAACAACAATTAAAGTGCAAGAATGTGAACTAATCGCTCCAATATATCACTGTGAAGGTAATCCATATTTAGACAGACCTGATTTAGAGGGAAAAAGAGTATTCTTCTATGACACAGTTGCTGAAACAATTAAACCCGATCCAACTGGACAAATTGAAGAGCTTACTTGGCATGCTAAAAGGGAGATGTGGGGAACAAAAGGCCCTGATTCAAACTATCCTCAATATGCGATATTCGGCGAATATATGCATTCCCCGTACCTCGACTAATTGATTTGAAGAATGGTGACATAAACCTTACGCTAAATTATGTGTGAGGTTTTTAATATGGTTGGTTATATTTATAAATATGAAAATAAAATAAATGGAAAGAAATATGTTGGGCAAACAAAAAAGACCCCGAAAGAAAGAGCTGGGAAAAACTTTCAACGGTATTATGGTAAATTTGGGAACGCTATAAAAAAATATGGGGCTGATATGTTTAAATTAGAAATATTAGCAAAGGTAGATTTGCCATTACCAGAGTTAACTGAAAAATTAAATGAATTAGAAACATATTATATTCATAAATATGATTGTGTTAATAATGGTTATAATTTATGCCCATTCGGAAACGCCTCAAAGGGATGGTCTGATGAGATGAGAAGGAAATTATCAAACACGAACAAAGGACACCTAACATCAGCTGAAACAAGAGCCAAAATAAGTAAAGCTAATAAAGGGCATAAAACAGCTGAACTTACCCCTGAGTTATCTAAAAAACTGTCGGAAGCTGGAAAAAAAGGAGCTTTAGCAAAAAAAGGTAAACATTATTATAATAATGGAGATAAAGAAGCTTTTTATGTTGATGGCGAACAACCGCAAGGTTGGGTTAAAGGAAGAAAACCAATATCAGATAAGACTCGTGAAAAATTATCAGTAGTTAATAAAGGCAAAAAAATGTCTAAGGAGTCTATGAATAAAAGAACTAACAATAGACGCAATAATAATAATGGTAAATATCATTCAGAAGCAGGGATACAAAATATAATAGAAAAAAATACAGGAAAGAAGTTAAGCTCTGAAACTATCGCTAAGCGAACCGCAACCCGAAAAAAGAATAAACAGATGAAAAAATAATATCAGACCATAAAGGATAAAACAGTTGATTTTATCTTTTTTTTATAATATAATATATATGTAGAAATAAGGAGGAAGTATTTATGAAAAAAGTATCTCTTAAAAAAGGTTTATCGATTCTTGGTTATGAAATAGTTCAATACCATAAAAACTATAATGAGCGTTCTGGTTTTGCAACAAAGAATAATCAATTATATTATTTTATTTATGGTGATTTGCGCTGGGGACCTCGGTTACTTGTAAGAACTGCCGACGCCTCTATAAAAAATAAAAAAGGATTATATGCAGATTGGCATGGTGGAAGAAACACTTATCCAGAAACTGAATTAAACAATTTAGGCTATAAAATATTTGAAGACTTTAAAGCTTGTGATTTTAATCATTTATAAATCTATTGGTTTGAAAATCTATTTCTAGATTAGGCGGTTTTACTCCTTAATCCTGAAATATTAAAGAATGGCAAATAATAAGAATAATAAAAATTAAAGGAGAATAGTGATGAAATTAA
>JAQVZV010000133.1 GCA_028708005.1 Bacilli bacterium | reverse complement strand
TGTAATGGTATTTATTATCAAGTTTGTTCTGGAGTTATTTGTTAAAACTAAGTTTTTTGATAATCGCTTAGCCTTCTTCATCGGGGTTGACAAAAAAGATATACCAAACATAGAGAAAAATGAAGCGCCAACAAAACTAAAACCATTTAAGAAATTAGAATTTATGAAATATCGTAAATGGCATTTACTTCCTACCTTGATAATTATTGTTATAGCTATTTGCTGCTTATTCACCAAAGGTTTAAATTTAGGTATTGATTATAAAGGTGGTACTGATATTACAATGACTGGTAAAGAAGATATTATTCTTAAAGATATACGTACTGATATTGATAAATTAGAATTATCAGCTGCTGAAATAGATAACATTGATTCTAAAACGGTATATATTAAATTAGAAGATGTTTTATCTAAAGATGATACAGAGACATTAAATGATTTCTTTAGTAATAAATATAAAGCTGATGTTGACATTGGAGTAGTATCTAATATTGTTAAGAAAGAATTAACAATGAATGCTATTTATGCTATTACTCTATCTTTAATAGGTATGATTATTTACGTATCAATTAGATTTAAGTTTAGTTTTGCTATAGCATCAATTGTTGCTTTAATTCATGATGTTATTATGGTTTTTGCTGTCTTTGCTATTTTTAGAATTGAGATATCAGTTATCTTTATTGCGGCTATTTTAACAACTATAGGTTATTCAATTAATGATACAATTGTTATTTTTGATCGAATTAGGGAAACGATAAAAGATAAGTATAATAACAATGTATCAACAAATGAAATAATGCATGATATTATAAATGATAGTTTGCGCGGGACTTTAACAAGGACAATATTTACGACCATAACTGTTATTTTCCCAGTTGTCTGTTTAATTTTCTTTGGGGCTTATGAAATTAATAATTTTAATATTGCTATTCTTATAGGTTTAATTGCGGGTGTTTATTCAACTGTTTTATTAGCGCCGCAATTATGGTGTTTATTAGAATCAAAGAATATGGGGAAGGAACCTAAGAAAAAACCTAAACAAAAGAAAGAATTAGAAGAATTATCAATAAAAGGAATAAATGCTTAAGGAGTTTTTTATGAGGGAAGAAAAAATTACATTTGACGATTTGTTAACAAAAATTAATACGTATATTGAAGATGAAAAACAGTTAAGTGTTATTCAAACAGCTTATGAGTTTGCATCAACAAAACACTTTGGTCAAAAGCGTCTTGATGGTAATGATTTTATTAATCATCCTTTAAGTGTGGCCTTGATTCTAACGGAATTACATGCTGATTATGAAACTATTGCATCCTCTTTACTTCATGAAGTTATTAATAATGATAATACTTCGTATGAAGAAGTGGAAAAGCTATTTGGCCAAGAAATTGGCAAATTAGTAAGTGACATTACTAAAATCAATAAATTATCTTTTAATGCTGATAGTAATTACACTGTAACTTATTACCGAAAAATATTAGTGGGTTTATGTGAAGATGTAAGAGTAATATATGTTAAGCTGGCTGATCGCCTTCATAATATGCGTACTTTATGGGCTATTCCAGAAAACAAACAACGAGAAAAAGCCAAAGAAACACTTGAAATTCTAGCTCCAATCGCTCATCGTTTAGGAATTAACCACTTAAAAACTGAATTAGAGGATTTATCTTTGCGTTATTATAAACCAGATGCGTATTATGATATTGTTAGAAATTTAAATAATACGAAAGCGGAACGAGATAAAGCGGTTAATGAAATGAAGGATAATATTTCTGCTATTCTTATCGATAACAATATAACTCATGAGATTAAAGGCCGTTCTAAAAGTATACATAGTATTTATAATAAGATGCAATCCGGGAAACGTTTTAAAGAGATATATGATATTTTAGCACTTAGAGTATATGTTGAAACTGAACAAAATTGTTATCTTGCTTTAGGTTTGATTCATTCTAAATTTAAACCAGTTCCAAAACGATTTAAAGATTATATTGCTATGCCTAAAGCAAATATGTATCAATCCCTTCATACGACAGTATTTGGTATAGATGGCAATTTATTTGAAATTCAAATTAGAACTTATGAGATGGATCAAATAGCTGAATATGGGATTGCATCTCATTGGGCATATAAAGAACATACTAATGCTGGTAAAGCTCTTAAGACAGCTATGGAACAAAAACTTCAGATGTTTAGATCACTTATTGAATTAAATAATACGGTTGAGGATTCAGAGGAGTTTGCTAGTAATGTTAAAAGTGAAGTATTAGATGATAATATCTATTTATTCACACCTAAAGGTGATGTTATTGAATTACCGGTTGGCAGTACACCAATTGATTTTGCGTATCGGGTTCATACTGATGTAGGGGACAAGATGGTAGGCGCTATTGTTAATGAATCGATTGTCCCATTAGATTATGAATTAAAAGATGGCGATATTGTTAAAATAAATGTTAATAAGAATGCTCAGGGGCCTAATCGTGAATGGCTTAATATTGCCAAAACAGCTCAAGCTAAAACAAAGATTAAGAATTTCTTTAGTAAAATAGATAAAGATGACAATATAAAACGTGGTGAGGAAATACTATTAAAAGAACTACGTAAGAAGAAACTTACAAGTACTAATTTCTTGAGTGATGACAATATAAATCATTTACTAGAAACACTTAATATGAATTCGCTTAATGATATTTATCATGCTCTAGGATCAT
>JAQVZV010000012.1 GCA_028708005.1 Bacilli bacterium | reverse complement strand
ATGAAGATGGGACAATTTATTGATTTAGATAATCCATATGTTACATATGATAATAATTATATTGAAACAGAGTGGTGGATTCTTGATAAGATGTTTAAAGAGGGATTAATTTATGAGGGTCATAAAATATTGCCTTTTTGTACGAGATGTGGTACTGGTTTAGCGTCACATGAGGTTGCTCAAGGATATGAGGAAATTACAACCGATACAGTTATTGTTCCGATGAAATTAAAGGATAAAGATGTTTACTTTTTAGTATGGACAACAACTCCTTGGACATTACTGGCTAATGTTGCATTATGTGTTAATCCTAATGAAAAATACGTTCATGTTGAAAGCAAAGGTTATCAATTTATCTTAGCTTCATCTCTTGCTAATAAGGTTTTAGGAGATGAATACAAACTTTTAAAAGAATATCAAGGTCATGAATTAGAATATATGGAATACGAACAATGTTTGCCCTTTGTTAAAACCGATAAAAAAGCATTCTATGTTACATGTGCTGAGTTTGTTACTATGGAAGATGGTACAGGTATTGTTCATATCGCTCCAGCGTTTGGTGCTGATGATTATGAGGTTGGCCGTCAATATGATTTGCCGGTTCTAAATTCTGTTGATGAAGATGGGAAATATACTGAGGGCCCATGGCAAGGTATGTATGTTATGGATGCTAATATAGAAATTATTAAATATTTAAAAGAAAATGACAAGTTATTTAAAAAGCAAAAGATGAATCATAACTATCCACATTGTTGGAGATGCAAAACACCACTTTTATATTATGCTAAATCAAGTTGGTATATTGAGGTAACTAAATACAAAGATACTATGATAGAAGAAAATAATAAAGTTAATTGGTTCCCAGATTATGTTGGTGAAAAACGCTTTGGCAACTGGCTTGATAATTTAAATGATTGGGCTATATCAAGAACTAGATATTGGGGAACACCATTAAATATATGGAAATGTCAATGTGGTCACGCTGAGAGTATTGGTTCAAGAGCTGAATTGGTATCAAAAGCTATCGAAGATATCGATGAGACAATAGATTTACATCGTCCTTATGTTGATGATGTTCATATTAAATGCTCTAAATGTGGTAATACTATGTCAAGAGTACCGGAAGTAATTGATGTATGGTTTGATTCGGGAAGTATGCCTTTTGCGCAATATCATTATCCATTTGAGAATAAAGAATTGTTTGAAAATCAATTTCCAGCTGATTTTATTAGCGAAGGAATAGATCAAACTAGAGGTTGGTTTTACTCTTTATTAGCTATATCAGCTTTTGTTACTGGTAAGAGTCCGTATAAAAATGTTTTAGTTAATGATATGTTGTTAGATAAACATGGTCAAAAGATGAGTAAATCAAAAGGAAACGGTATCGACCCATTTGAATTAATAGAAGAATATGGTGCTGATACTATAAGATGGTATTTACTATACGTGTCACCAGTTTGGATGCCAACACGTTTTGATATTGAAGGTTTAAAAGAAGTCCGTTCGAAGTTTTTAAATACACTAAAAAATACATATAATTTCTTTACGTTATATGCTAATACTGATGATGTGGATCCTAGGACTTTCAATGTTCCTTATAAAAATAGAGAAGAAATAGATAAGTGGTTATTATCTAAATATCATAAATTAGTCAAACATGTAGTTGATGCTTATGATATATATGATTTAACAAAGGTTGTTCGAAGTGTCAGTGATTTCCTTAATGAGGATTTATCTAATTGGTATATTAGGCGTAATCGTAGACGTTTTTGGGGTAGTGAGTTAGATGATAGTAAGAAGGCTGTTTATAATACTACTTATGAAGTGTTAGAAGGGTTATCAAGATTAATCGCTCCTATTGTACCTTTCATATCAGAAGAGATATATCAAAATCTTACAGGAGAATTATCTGTTCATTTAGCTGATTTCCCATGTTTTGATGAAAGCTTTATTGATGAAGAGCTTGAATACAAGATGGATTTAGTTAGGGAATTAATCAGCTTAGGAAGAGCAGGGAGAGAAGAAGCAAAGATAAAGGTAAGACAACCAATTAGTGAAGTTATTATTGATGGTAAGCATGAGGTCTTTATAGGTGATATAATAGAGCTTATTAAAGAAGAATTGAATGTTAAGAAAGTTACGTTTGCACCTGATTTAAGTTTATATATGAATTTTAATGTTATACCAAACTTTAAAGTTGCAGGACCTATTTTTGGACCTAACATAAAATTATTTGCAGAAGCATTAAATATATTAACTGTTGAACAGATAAATAAAATTAATGATAATCAATCAGTCGAGTTAAGTATTGATGGCAAGAATGAGGTAATAACACCAGATATGGTTGAAATAAGAATTACATCTAAAGAGGGTTTTAATGCTTCTATGCAGGATAATCATTTTGTCATCTTAAATACTGTTTTAAATCAAGATTTACTTGATGAAGGTGTCGCTAGGGAATTGATTTCTAAGATACAACAAATGAGAAAAAATAGTAACTTTGATGTAATTGATAAAATAATTATTCATTATAATGGTAATAATGACTTTGAAAGAGTGATTAATAAACATGAGGTATTTATTAAAGGGGAAACCTTGGCTGAAGAAATAAAATTTAAAGAAGATGCTAGTGAAAAAGTTAATTTAAATGGCACCGATGTTACACTTGAGGTAGAAAAAATAAGGTAAGGTGACTAAACAATGAAAAAGAATCTTAAGAAGATTTTAAAATTATTTATGAAATTGTTTTATAAAGTAGAAGTAATTAATCAAGAAAATGTACCGAGCGAAGGGAAAGCTGTCCTTTGCTGTAATCATATTCATGCTCTTGATGGCCCGCTTGTTGTAGCATTCACAGACCGAAAAGTAAATTTTCTTGCTAAACAAGAGTTATGGAATGATAAGATACTTGCTCATTTTCTAAATGAGTTTGGGGCAATAAGTGTTGATAGACAAAAGCCTAAACTTAATACATTTAGAGAAGCAAAGAAAGTCTTAGACAATGATGAACTGCTTGGTATCTTTCCTGAAGGTACAAGAAATGGTATGGCTAAAAATATGGAAGCAAAAGATGGCGCGGCTTATTTTGCTATAAGTAATAATGCCCCTGTTGTACCAATAAAATTACTTGGTAATTATCGTATTTTTAGTAAAGTAAAAGTTATTTATGGTACACCATTAGTACTTGTTAACAGAGATGTAAAAGAGGGGACTAAACAAATCATGCAAGCTATCAATGATCTTGATGATCAAAATTTAGATAGAGGCATTGCTAGAACATATCATTGTTAAAATAAAAAATGTTAGAATTTTCTAACATTTTTTTATATCATTTAATCTAAAACTTTAGGCGTATCATCTTTGCTTTCTTCAGCTGTGGTAAGTGTTATATCATCATCTAAACGAACAGCGCCAGCTTCTTTACTAAGATTACTTTCTTCTAATGCTTTATTTAAGTTATAACGATATTCTTTAGTTTTACCTTCGAGGTCATCATCTAATTCGATTAGTTTTAAAACCTCTTCACAAGTTGTATTACCATTTATGACTTTTTCTAATCCATCTTGTAATAGGGTGGTTACATCTGATTTATAGACTAATTCTCTTAGTTTTTCTTTACTTACGCCTTCAGCAATCGCATCTCTAATTTCTTGATTAATGAGCAAAACCTCATGAAGAGCAATACGTCCTTTATATCCGTTGTTACATTCATTACAGCCTTCGGCTGAATAAACTTCTTTTATTTCAACACCTAAAACATTATTAAATAGATTTTTCTCATATTTATTAGTAGGTCTTAAACGACGACATTTTTCACAAAGTCTTCTTGCTAATTTTTGTGAAACAATACCTTCTAAAGCACTAGCTAGTAAATATCTTTCAACTTCCATGTCCAGCAATCTTTCAATTGTATTTAAAGAGTTATTTGTATGGATTGTAGATAAAACTAAGTGTCCTGTAATCGAAGCTCTTGTCGCTATACGGGCTGTTTCTGTATCACGAATTTCACCAATCATTATAATGTTGGGGTCTTGTCTTAAAACTGAACGAAGAACATTAGCAAATGTAAGTCCAATGTCGCTATTAACTTGAACTTGATTAACACCTTCAATATCCATTTCAACTGGATCTTCAACAGTAATGATGTTAGTTGTTTCACGATTTAATTTTTGTAACAAAGAATAAACAGTTGTTGATTTACCAGAACCTGTTGCCCCTGTAACGAGAATAATACCACTAGGCTTAGAAATCATCTCTAACATTTTTTTATAGTTGTTTTCAGTAAATCCAATATGCTCTAAGCCTTGTAGGCTCATCGAATAGTCTAAGATACGAACAACAATCTTTTCTCCATCGTTACAAGGAAGAGAAGAAACACGCAAGTCTAAATTCATATCTTTTATATTGGCTTGAATAGCACCGTCTTGTGGCAATCTTACTTCTGTAATATTCATCCCTGATATAATTTTAATACGTGTTATTAGGTTTCTTTTTAGAGTATTAGGAACAGTAGTATAATCTTGTAATTGACCATCAACTCTAATTCGAACTTTCATAAAGTCAGTCATTGGGTCAAAGTGAATATCGCTGGCTCCTCTTTTCGCTGCATCCAGGATGATCTCGTTAACGATTTCTACAATTGGTAACTTTTCATAATCAAATGTTCTTATCAAAATTGCCACCCCATTTTATCTTTTGTTATCTTTCATCTAGTATTTATTCTATGTTTATTATATAATATTTATAGTTTAATAGCAATAATAAGGGGAGTGAAAAATGATAAAGTTAAATAGTAAAGGCTTTTTTCTAGCTGAAACGATTGTTGTTATTGGGATTGTCGCTGCTGTCTTAGTTTTGTTCTATTCTCAAATATCATCGTTTTATCGTAATTATGAACGTAGGGCTAATTACAATACTGTTGAAGCGGTACACGCTGGTCAGAATATCAAGACTTATATGCAGCAAAATTATGCGGATACTTTACTGTCTGATTTATATGTATCAGATTCCCCTTTATTAGATATTACTAGTTATAGCTTTGACACAACGGGTTATTATAATGCGTTAGTTAGTACTTTGAATGCCAAAAAAATATATTTTGCTCAATATAATATCAATAATGTAATTGATAATTATGCAACTTACAATATTAATGCTAGCCTCCTTAAATTTTTGCAAACTTTAAGAGTTAAGGACGATGTAGAAGATATATATCGAATTATTGTGCTATTAAATAATGGTGATTATGCAAACACATTTATTAATTATGAAGCAGCAACGCTTACCTTATTATCATCCCAATTTGCATCTAATGAGGGTGGAACATATGAACTTAAAAATGGAAGTAACTATTTCGTAGGAGCTCATCCTAATAATTGGATTCAATTTGGAAGTGTTTCGGCTACTGATTCAACCCCATTATTATGGAGAGTTATAAAGAGTGATACTGAGGGTATTAAAATAATTTATGAAGGAATAAAAAACGGTGTTTCTGTACCAAATGAAAATGGAACATTTGGTAGTTATCCGTGGGATACAGCAGCTGGTCATTTGTGGAATACTGCTAGTTTGAATACTATTTTACAAGATTGGTATAATAATACTCTTTATGTTAATAATAAGACTTCATACGTAGCACCTATATTATGGTGTAATGGACAAATAAATAGTCCCTATACTATAACAGAGTTTAAAGCTGGGGAATGTAGTACTAAATCGAGTTCTACATCAGCAGTCGGTTTAATCCAAGCCAGTGACTTTATATCTACTTCACCGTCAACTTCTTGTAATGCATATGATCAAACAATCTGTAGTACAAGTGGCAACTTTCTATATAAGCCTAGTTACCATTATTGGACTTTAAATTCACAAAGTGGTACTGATAATTTTATTTGGAAAGTTTATTCAAGTCTATCATTAGTCAATTCAGATAGTAGTAATATTTATGTTCGTCCTGTTATTAATCTAAAATCAGGTGTCTTATGGGCGGGTGGAACAGGAAGTTTGTCTAATCCATTTAGGATAAAAGTAAGTTAAGAAGTTGTATGAAAGAGTGATGAGGATGAATAAAAAAGGGTTTTCGACGATTGAGTTAATAGTTAGCTTTGTTATTGTTTCTTTTGTAGCTATAGCCATTTTTAGAACTGTTGTGGTTTTAATGGACAAGGTTAATTTTTATCAAAGCGAATCAGAAATGACAATTATCAACGGTAACATAATTAATTCTATTCAAAAAGATTTAAGATATCGTAAACTTTACGGCATCAGTGCATGCGGGACAGATTGCTATGATATTACATATCAAGATTTGGCTGTTCGCCGATTAAAAGTCGATAGCGCCAATAATAGTATTCAGTATGGCGGGTTTACAGATAAATTGCCAAGTGATGTAAAGATAACAGGCGCTTTACAACTTGCCACTCAAACTTTAACGATCGCAGAAGGAAAGAATAACACCATTTTAAAAATATTCATTCCAATTGCAAACGAAGTTATGAATGTTTCTCATAGTATAAACATTATTTATCAATATGATAATAGGGATATTGGTGGCTTACCACCTTATAGTGGATAACAAACCAATTCATCTTTTATAATAATTGAAACCAATAATCAAATAAGATGTAAATTAACATACCTGATATTGAAGCATGGATAATTCTAGCAACAAAAAAGGGGAAATATTTAATTTTGGTATCACTAATTAGTCCAATCGTTTGCATATGGACACTTAGTCCGCCAAATGAGATAAACATGGTTGATAGAATTGCTTTATTTTTAAGTGGAATAGGCAATAAACTAACATATTTTAATCCTTGCGTTATTTCTAAAGCCCCATTTAGAATTGATTGATTATATAGATTTAACGTAATATTCTGATCAATAATAGATGTTATAATTAAGAACATGGTAATAACTCCTAATATCAATAAAAGAGTATTAATTGTATTTATTAAAGCATCACTTATCATTAAACCAATACTTTTGCCCGCTTCTAAGCGTTTCTTGTGCATAACATTAAAAGCTCTTCTAAGAGATACTTTTAAAGTATCTTTTTCACTTATATAATAATTTCTAAAAATAAGACTAATGATAATATTAGATATATAATGGCATATTAATATAATAATTCCCACTTCTTTATTATTTAAAAACATAATGGATATTGTTCCAAGGACAAATAAAGGATTAGAAAAGTGAGTAAAAGTAAGAAGTTTTGATGCTTCATGCTCGTTTATTAAACCTTTGTCATACAATTCTCTTGTATATTTAGCACTGCTAGGAAAACCACTTAAAATACTCATTACTAAAACAAAAGAAGCTTCGCCTTTAATTTTAAATATTCGATACATAAAAGGTTTTAATAGCTCCCCTAAGAATGAGGCGAATCCACAATTAATTAGTAAATTAGAAATAACAAAAAAAGGGAATAGTGAAGGGAAAACGTTATCTCGCCACAAAGATAAAGAGAAACTTACTGATGACATTACATAATGAGATTTTAAGATAACTTCAATTCCCATTACTAAAATGATTAAGACAATTAATAGAGTTAATATTTTATTTCTCATAATTGCTCCTTTATTTGTTATAATTATAATAGAAACGAGGTCACAAATGATAAAAAAAGGATATGCGCAACTTAAAGCAATGTTATTGCAAAATTATAGATTTATTCTTTTTCTTATCCTTTTTTATTTTATTTTAACTTTACCACTACCATATTATATTCATACAGCAGGAGGTTTAATCGACATATCAGAAAAAGTTATTATTGAGAATGAATATCAAAAAAATGGTAGTATTAATCTAAGTTATGTTACTGAAATGAGAGGCAACGTTTTAACTTGCTTACTAGCTTATGTTTTGCCTAATTGGGATATGGTAAGCAAGCAGGAGTATGTGGCGGATAATGAAACGTATGAAGAGGTTGATTATCGTAATCATATGCTGCTTGAAGAAGCTAATGCTAATGCTCTAATAGTAGCTTATAATGAAGCGGGTAATGCGGTCGTAATAAAAGACAAACATTTTTATGTTGTATATGTCGATGAAAAGGCTAATACAACACTTAAAATTGGGGACGAAATAATATCTGTTGAGGGAAAAAAGGTTAATTCAATGCAGGAATATATTGATATTGTTGCTAACAGTGAAGTGGACGATAATTTAAATATTTTGGTTATTGACAAGAATAAAAAGGAAGTTAATAGGATGGCGAGTGTCTTTCAACATGAAGATAAAAATGTCACGGGAATTTTAGTCTCTTCAAAATATGACTATGTAGCTAATCCCAAAATTACCTTTAATTTTAAAGAAAGTGAATCAGGGCCTAGTGGAGGGCTAATGATGTCACTAGCTATTTTTAATAAACTTACAAGTGAAGATTTGACCAAGGGGCTTACAATTGTTGGTACGGGGACAATTGACATTGATGGTAATGTGGGTCAGATAAGTGGCATAGAATATAAATTGAAAGGGGCAGTAAAAGCTAAGGCTGATATTTTCTTGACCCCGTTAGGAGATAATTATGATGAGGCTATGAAAATAGCAGCTGAGAAAAAGTATGATATTATAATTGTAGGTGTAGCAACTTTTAATGATGCAATAAATTACTTACGGAGTATGTAAGATTATTGTATTGACAATAATTGGATAGTAAGTATAATAAAATTAATTATTTATTAATAAGGAGGAACTATGAATCAACAATTAGAAATTATACAAGCTAATGTGGTAAGTGAATTAGGATTAACACCAAATCATTTATATCAGCTAGTAGGCGATTCTCAACAAGGTTTTTTACTTAAGCCAGTAACAGAAAAAATTAGGAGAGAGGATTTAGAACATTATTATTTTTTAGTGAAAGATGCAATTGAAGAAACTGATATGTTATACATGCTAAACGAAATCTCTAGTGATGATTATATGAATGCTGATTTACCATCACCTTCTTTCGGACCTACGCAGCTTTTAAATTTACGACATCAAATGATTGCGAGGGAAGCAAAAACATTGTTTATGGATCAAAATGGTTGTTATCAAATATTGCCAAAACAGAATGCTAAATGTTATATGAAACAAAAATAGAAAATAAAAGCACATGCTTTTATTTTTATGTTATAATTTTATATAGGTGGTAACATGAAGAGAAGTGAAGTTGATCGTAATAAAATAACGCCAATGATGGCTCAATACATGGACATAAAAGATTCTTATGAAGATTCTATCCTAATGTTTCGTTTAGGTGATTTTTATGAAATGTTTTTTGAGGATGCGGTTACGGTATCACATGAGTTAGAACTTGTTTTAACTGGTAAAAATGCAGGTTTAGAAGATAGAATCCCTATGTGTGGGATTCCTTATCATGCTTTAAATAATTATCTTGATAAGCTGATTGATAAAGGTTATAAAGTGGCAATATGTGAACAAGTTGAAGACCCTAAGGATGCTAAAGGGGTAGTCAAAAGAGAAGTTGTGCAAATTGTTTCTAAAGGGACCATTATGAGTGGTGATTTACTTGATGAAAAGAGTAATAACTATATTGGTAATGTAATGGATTTTAAACATTGCTATATTATTGGTTATGCTGATATTTCAACAGGTGAATTAAATACCTTAATGTTAGAGCATGATACCAATAATTTAGTATCAGAAATAGTATCACTTGGAATAAAGGAAGTAGTACTTGCAGATAATGTTGATAAGAGTATTATTGATGTCTTAAGAAATAAATTTAAGATGGTTGTTTCAGTCTATGAAAATATTTTAGATTTACCTGAGTATCGACATTTATATGAAGATTTAACTGATATTAGATATATTGAGACGATAAAACATTTACTTACATATTTAAGCGATACCCAGAAGCGTAATCTTGATCACATGCAACAAGCAGTAATTAAAGATTATAAAGAATCATTAAAAATGGATATTTATACCAAAAGGAATCTAGAATTGGTGGAAAATTCAAGATTAAAATCTAGAAATTATTCTCTTTTATGGTTGCTTGATAATACCAAAACCGCTATGGGAAGTAGAATGCTTAAAAGATGGATTGAGAATCCTTTAACAAGTAGAGCAGAAATAGAAAAAAGATATGATATTGTTGAAATCTTGTTAGAAGAATTTATTTTAAAAGAAGAATTACGCGAACTTCTTTATGAAGTATATGACCTTGAACGTTTAGGCGGAAGAATCGCTTATGGGAATGCCAATGCTAAAGATTTATTGCAATTAAAAAAATCTCTTAAAGTATTACCCGATATTAAGAATATTTTAGAGCAGATAAAGTTTTATAAAAAATTAGATACTCTTGATAATGTCTATAATTTGTTAGAGAGTAGTGTTTATGAGAATCCACCACTAGGATTAAAAGAAGGTTATCTTATTAAGGAAGGTTTTAATAGTGAATTGGATGAACTAAAAGATAGTAGACGTGGTGGAACGGATTTCATATTAAGATTAGAAGCTGAAGAAAGAAATAAAACGGGTATTAAAAATTTAAAAGTTGGTTTCAATAAAGTATTTGGATATTACATCGAAGTATCTAAAGGTAACATTAATCTAATTCCTGAAGATGCTGGATATGAACGAAAACAAACCCTAGCTAATTGTGAACGATATATTACCCCTTTATTAAAAGAAAAAGAAGCTCTTATATTGGGGGCTGAAGAAAAAATCATTGAGTTAGAATATAATATTTTTATGACTATTAGAGATGAAGTTAAAAAATATATTCATGATATTCAAAATATTGCTAAAACTATATCTGATATAGATGTTTTAGTATCATTTGCTGTAGCAACTGAGAAAAACAATTATATAAGACCAACTATTACTGATGATAGAAATGTCTATATTAAAGATTCTCGTCACCCAGTAGTTGAAAAAGTAATGAATGATGAGTTTGTACCTAATGACATTATAATGGATGCTAAAACTAATATCCTACTTATTACAGGGCCTAATATGGCGGGTAAATCAACATACATGAGACAATTTGCAATGATTGTTATAATGGCTCAAATAGGTTGCTTTGTTCCATGTAAAGAGGCATCTCTTCCAATATTTGATAAGATATTTACTAGAATAGGAGCAAGTGATGATTTAGTAAGCGGTGAATCAACCTTTATGGTTGAAATGATAGAAGCTAATAATGCTTTAAGTAATGCTACGGCTAATAATTTAGTCTTATTTGATGAATTAGGAAGAGGAACGGCAACTTATGATGGCATGAGTCTTGCTCAAGCTATTATTGAATATATTC
>JAQVZV010000132.1 GCA_028708005.1 Bacilli bacterium | reverse complement strand
TAGGTACAAATAAATTTAAAGCTATTATATGTCATTTAGGTAATGGAGCTAGTATAACAGCTGTTGAAGATGGTAAATGTGTTGAAACATCAATGGGTATAACACCTGTAGCAGGGATATTAATGGGAACTAGATGTGGTGATATAGATCCATCTATTATTGATTATGTCATGAAGAAAACAGGTAAATCAATTGATGAAATTATGGTCGATTTAAATAAAAAAAGTGGACTTTTAGGTATAAGTGGTGTAAGTCATGACTCTAGAGATATTGAAGAAGCTATTAGTAATGGTAATAAGAGAGCTTTATTAGCTAACCAGATATATGTTCGTAAGATTATATCATTTATCGCATCATATTATGTTATTTTGGGTGGCGCTGATGTTATCGCTTTCACCGCTGGTATTGGTGAAAATAGTATTGATACACGTAAAGCAATTATGACAGCATTAAAACCCTTAGGTGTGGAACTAGATGAAGAAGCGAATAATGTTAGAGGAGGCGAACATTTAGTGTCAACGCCTAATTCAAAAATAAAATGCTATGTTATTCCTACTGATGAAGAATTAATGATGGCAAGGGAAGCGTATCATATTCAAAAATAGAAAGGAAATTGTTATGCATAAGCAGATATACAATAAAATAAAGAAATATAATACAATTGTTATTGCAAGGCATATTGGGCCTGATCCTGATGCTTTAGGTGCTCAAATAGGATTAAGAGATATCATTCTTCATAATTTCCCTAATAAGAAGGTTTATGCTGTTGGAGCGCCAACGGCTAAATTTAAGTATTTAGGAACCCTTGATCGATTAAATGATGAAATTGAACTTGATAAATCTTTACTAATTGTTATAGATACACCAGATAGAAAGAGAATTGACGGTGTCGAAACAACTCAGTTTAAAGAATCAATCAAGATTGACCACCATCCATTTATGGAAAAGGTATGTGATATCGAATGGATTGATGATACAGCATCAAGCACTTGTCAGATGATTATCGAATTATGTAGTAGAACAAAATTACAATTGTCAAAATATGGAGCTGAAAGATTATTCATGGGCTTAATAGCAGATACTAATAGATTCCTATTTAATCATAGTAATGTAGCCATGATTAAAACATTTGACTTAGTTAAGTATTTGTTATCATCGTCAAAAATTGAGGTTACTCCTTTATATGCTAATTTATATATGAGAAATTTTAACGAGATTAAATTACAAGGCTTTATTGCCCAAAATATGGTTGTAACTGATAATGGTGTTGGGTATATAAAACTAACTGATGAAATAATTAAGGAACATAATGTTGATGCCGCTAGTGCGGGGAATATGGTTAATAACTTTAATTATATTGATGGTGTTTTAGTATGGTTAATGATATCAGAAGATGTTAAACAAAACCTTATTCGCATTAACATCAGATCACGAGGCCCTATCATTAATACTGTAGCCGAAGAGTATAATGGGGGAGGCCATAAGTTTGCTAGTGGGGTAAGAGTACCTTCGTATGAAGAGACTTATGAAATAATTGAAAAACTTGATAAGTTATGCAAAGAATATAAAGAAAATATGGAAGGCGGTTTAGAAGATGAGAATAAATAGTGTCTCATTAGCTATTAGTGCTGTTAGGCGTAGTCAATATCCTACAGATAATAAGCCTGAATTTTTACTAGTAGGTAGATCGAATGTGGGTAAAAGTAGCTTTGTAAATACGATTATTAATCGTAAGAACTTCGCCCGTATATCTAGTAGACCAGGTAAAACCCAAACACTTAATTTTTACCTAGTTAATAATGACTTCTATTTAGTTGACGTGCCAGGTTATGGTTATGCGAGTTTAAGTAAGAAAAAACAAATGCGTTTTGGTATGATGATTGAAGAATATCTATCGACTAGACCCAATCTAAAAGAGGTCTTTATGTTGATTGATTTTCGCCATAAGCCTAGTGAAAATGATATGTTGATGTATGATTATCTTAAATATCATGAGAAAAGAGTAACTGTTGTTGCCACAAAAGTTGATAAAGTATCAGTTAATCAACGCGAAAAAAATAAAAAGATGATTCTTGATGCTTTAGATTTAGTAATAGGTGACAGTTTCATAATGTTTTCTAGTATTTCTAAAGACGGCAAAAAGGAAGCCCATACTACGATAGAGAGATATTTGGATTTTATTGATGTAGATTAAATAACCAACTTCTTTTCCTTTCATAAAATAATATAGGTGATTTTATGAAAGTGGAGTACATTGGAGAACATAATTTTTGTGTCTATTTAAATAAATATAATCTTTCTGATTTAGAGCTTAAAGATAAACAATGCGTTGAGGAATACTTTAGAAAATTATTTATTAATTTAAAGAATAATCATTCCGTAGATATCTATGGATATTATAATATTATGGTATATGCTGATAATAAATATGGACTTATTATTGATGTCTTCAAGCTTAATAATGATTATTTTAAATTATCAAATAATAAAATTGAAATGAAAATTATGATAGATAATGAAAATGACTTTTTATATGAAATTGATGATTACTTTTTTATTGAACCATATAAAGATGATATAAAAAGTATATACTATAAGGATAAAAAGTATTATGTAGAATTAAACGATACTGTAGATGATGCTTTTTATCTTTATTTAATCGAACACAGTAATATTGTTTTTAATGATAAAGTATATGATATAATCTTCTCATCATCTAAATTATAATATTGCTTTAATT
>JAQVZV010000131.1 GCA_028708005.1 Bacilli bacterium | reverse complement strand
TAAAGTTCTTAAAAATTCAGGCCAATATATAATAGCCACCTTAAAGCCAGTCTTGGCAAGTTCATTAAATAAAGCTGCTAGTAAATATGTTTTACCACTACCGAAACTACCATTTAAATATAGGCCTTTCCCTTTTTGATCTTTCTTATAACTTTTAATAAAAGCATTAAGCCACGTAATTATTTCAACTCTCTTTTTATCAGATGTATATATTTCACTCATCTTCGCATTTCTAATTTCTTTTGGGACATCAAAATAAAAAGCATTTTCTTGATATTTATTTTTAATCCTTAGGGCCTCATTATAACGACAAATATCATAAGAAAAAGATAACTTATGTTCATTAGCGTAAGGTGTTAACGCATAGCCATTAACTTCATTTTTACATTCCACTAAGCCCTTACACCTTTTACAATGACCATATTCAATACTACATTCTTGTAACTTAGAAGTATATTTCATTAAATCATCTTCAGATAAAGAAATAGTACTTACTAAATCTTTAAAATCCTCATCCTTAAGACTCTTTATATACTCTTCTTTCAAAGAATCTTTAACATTCACAAAAGATAAATTATTAATTTCATTTTTTAACTTCTTCATATTTTCACCAGCCTTATACGAACTCACTTAACATAGCCTTCATTTTCTCTTCTTCTTCTTGACTCAACTTTTCTTCTTTAATATCCTTATCAAACCAATCAGGAACAGCACCAACATCAACTTTTTGATTTGCTTTCAAAGGCCTATTCTTATAACCTTTGTGTTCCTTTTCCGCTTGTTTCATCGCCTCATCAACTGTTTTAATATTAAGACGTTTCCATTGACCGGCAATCGTTTCAACAAAATTTTTGTTCAATTTATAATCATTAATTTTTAAAACATAATCAATCAAAACATTAACAACCCCTGGTGGTAATTCTTGATTTAATAACAATGATTCAACTAGTTTCATATCCCTCGTTGTAGGATTACTACCATTATATTTACCCCTTAAAAAATCAAAAGGAGATAGCGTTTCAAACGTATATATAATCTTTGAGCGCTTAGAACCATCAGTTAAATTTTCCCTTAAACTAACTGGTTGATTATTATAAATCAAATGAGGCAATTCATTATTATTTTCAAATTGATAAAAATTACGAGCATTATTCTGTAACTTAACCTTATCAACATTACCCTTTTCATTTAATGAATTACGAATTAATCCTACCATATGAATATTATCAATATTATATAAATAACTAATACTCTTTAATAACTTACATGTTTTCTTATCAAACGTCTTAGAAGTAATAACATCTTTGGGAAGGGAATCAATAATAAAATCTAAATCTAAATCAACTTTTAATTCAATATCACAACACTCGCGTTTACGAATATCACTTTCTTTTTCTTTTAAGAAAATAGTCCCAGTTTTAAAAATATCAGAAAATGTAGTTGTAATATCTTTAAAACTACCCAAATCTATCTTAGGCATTTTAAAATATTGGACAATACGATCATACTCTTTTGAACCAACCGTATTATATAAAAGAATACCTAAAAAAGGATGTGTTAAAAACTCACTCGCACTTAGTGGAGCGTATAATAAATACACATAATTATTTATATCACCTGGTTTAAAAGCTGTTTTCAATAACCCTATCGCTTCTAATTTCCTTCTAGCTTCCATAATATCATCTATCTTAAAACCCGTCATATTCATTAAAGAACGATGAGTAAATTCAATACTCATAACACCAGTACTATCTAAATTAGACCATAAAGTAAAATATAAAGATAGCGCCTTATAACCAATTAGAGGTTGGTATAATATCGTTATAACAAGACGATCAGTATCATTCATAACCGTTTTATTGACAACATTATATGTGTCTGCCGGTAAAACTGCTGTCTTGTTCATATATACCACCTCTAACATTTTCTCTTACTACAATTTTAGCATAATATATTTGTTAAAACAATAAAACAAACGATTTTCCAAAGAAAAAAGTGATAAATTATCACTTTCTTTTCTTCTTCTTAGAATCATACATATGAAAGTCAGCCACCACAGGTTTACCATCCACTATCCTTGTCTCATCATCATCAGAAGATTCATATGCTTGAAAACTATTTAAAGATACAGCCTCTTCATCAACAACTCTATCCTTACTACGTTTATTTTCTTTGGGCATTTATTCACCATCCTTTATTCCTAGTATAACCATATTAAACTAAAATATTTCAACAAAAAAAGAATAGATAACTATTCTTCAATAAAATAACTAGTAATATATTTATATATTATATGAACCTGATCAAGAGGAATAGGTTTAAAGAAATTAATTACCAACCGATGAGAACTATCAGTAATAATATCAATCGTAGAATCTAAATTACGAATATTTAAAGCATACGAAGAAATAGATTCATATTTAATTGCATAAATAGACTTACGAAAACCACGGATACCCTTTCTATCAATTAAAATAATACGCCTATCAGTAAAAATACCCACATCACGTTTAGAACGAAACGCTAAAATAATTTTCTCTTCGTCATCAACATAACTAAGAGACTCCTTGTCTATTTCCCCCTTAGTAAGAGTTACAAAAAAATTAAAACGAGACGCAATTGGCTTAAATTTAATAAATGCCATTATACTCACCTACACTTACAATTAAATTGTATCATAAAAATATATAATCAAACAATATTACTTAACACTTCATGTAAAGCAAAAAAGAGCGGTTCTATAATAT
>JAQVZV010000130.1 GCA_028708005.1 Bacilli bacterium | reverse complement strand
ATTTTAACTGGTTGGATAGGATTAGCAAACATCTTATTTTCAATAAAACTTCTTACAACACCTGCTGTACCCTCTGGTTTTAAAGTCATAGCTCGATCGCCACGATCAATAAAATCATATGTTTCTTTAGTTATAATATCAGTTGATTCACCTACTCCTCGGTGAAATAACTCACTAGCTTCAAACGTAGGTGTTTTAATATAAGTATAATTATATTTCTCGCATAGTTCGTGAATTAAATGTTGAATATATATCCATTTCTTAGCATCTTTACCATATATATCCATGGTTCCTTTAGGTTTTTGTAACATCTCTTTTCCTCCTTTAAAAAAGCACCTTATTGACATAAGGACGGATTATCCGCGGTGCCACCTTATTTCACATATGTGCTCTTTATTATCATAACGTGATAAACGTTTCCTTAACATAAGTGTCTTTCATATTACCATTAGTAGATGCTTCCATCAATACATCATTTTCTATAACATCAAGTAATATTACTTTTCTTATTAGAATTATATATTAAATTATTCTTTCGCTTTATTCTTTATTTTATCTATACTAGAACTTATATCCTTACGATAAAATCTAATAGTAGTAAGGATAATTATAGTGATTGGTAATGCTAATATAATACCCTTAGCGCCATATAAAACACCACCCGCAAAGACAGCAAAGATAGTTAATAAAACTGGTAGTTGATTTGAATTCTTATATATCCTAGGTGATGTGAAATATGCATCAACATTAGGAAATATTAATGATACAATCAATGTTAATATTAATAACTGAGTACTTATAACAGACGCTGTTACAATCGCTATAATATTAGTAATAATACCTCCAAAATATGGAATAAGTGTACCAATAGCAGCTAATAAACCTAATAACAAATAATGAGGATGACCAATCAAATAAAAGATAGTTGTATATTGGATAAACATTATTAAAGCATAGGTTGCAAAAGCATTTACATATTGATGAATAGCTTCATCAAGTGTTCTAGCATACCTAATCGTTCTTTTATTTCCTCTACGTTCTAAAAACGTCCTAATACTACTTTTAATATTATCCATATCAGATAAGAAATAAATAGCAACAATAAGAATAATGATACCCTTTGAAATAATACTAAGTGATTGATTAATAATACTTATAAACCCTTGTGATATAGTTTTACCTAAACTACTAGTAATTTGAATTGATATATCAGATACAGCATCTTTTAAACCAATTAAATTAACATCATACTTAGATGACATATCTTGAATAAACTTAATAATTGATGAGAACAATGAAGTTGTTTGTTCAAAGATCATAGGCAAAAAATTCGGTATAATAAGCCATGATACAAAACCTATAAAGATAACTAAAGCCAAGCAAATAATAACTAGGGCAACACCCTTAGGTAAACCCTTTTTCTCTAGTTTCCTAAGTAACGGATGAAGAACAAAGGCAATTGCAAAAGCAAGAATAAATGGTAGTAAAATGGTAAGTAACTTGTTAAATATTCCCAGCCATAAATCCTTCATTAACCAAACTAGATAAACCAAAATGGCTATAAAAATACTATTTATTAACTTATAATTCAACTCTTTCATAGTTATCTCCCTTACTATCTAATATAATGGTAACTGGTCCATCATTGACAAGCGACACTTTCATACTTTCTCCAAAAATGCCCGTTTCTACTCTAAAACCTTCATCAATTAACATGTCATTAAATTTATGATACATGTCTGAAGCTTTATTATACTCCATAGAATGATGATAACTTGGACGTCTTCCCTTATTAACATCGGCATACAAAGTAAATTGAGAAATTGATAAAAGTGAGCCACCAATATCATTTATATCTATATTCATTATACCATTATTATCATCAAATAGTCTCATAAATTTAATCTTTTTAATAATATAATTTAAATCGTCTAGATTATCATTATGAGTAAAACCAACTAACAAAACATAACCTTGGTCAATAGCCCCAACAACTTTATTATCCACTTTAACATTAGCTTCACTTACTCTTTGAATTATTACTCTCATTTTATAACCCGCTCTACTTTATGAACAGATGGCATCTGTTCAATATCATTGATTAACTTTTCTAGTTTTTCCTTACTTGCTACCGAGACAATAATATCATATATAACATAATCATTATCCCCCATTGTATTAATAGCTTGAATATTAGTATCAGATAACGTAGTTTTAGAAATAAGTTCTAATAATAAATTGTCTTTTCGTTCAGCTTCAACCACAATATTAGTTGGCCATTTTTTATCAATATTATTATTCCATTCAACATTAATTAAACGCTCTTCAGTAGTCGCAATATTATGACAATTAATACGATGAACAGTAATACCACTACCTTTAGTTATGTACCCCATTATATCATCACCCTTAATTGGCATACAGCAATTAGCTAACGTTACTTTTATTTCATCAATCCCATCAACTAAAACATCATTTTTACTAGTAACAACATTCACTGCCGCAGCAGACAACTTATCAAGAACAATTTCTTCTTTACTCTTAGTATCTTTAGTAACTAGATTGACAATGTAATTAGCTTTAAATTTAGATGATCCTAGAGCATGATAAATATCATTAAGCGAATTCATATTAAGTGTTTCTATTAAATGATTTATATTGTCATCACTCAAGAAATTAGTACTTGTAAGTTTCTTCTTACGTAGTTCTTTTAACAGTTTTTCCTCACCACGTTTTATATTGTCATCTTTATCTATTTT
>JAQVZV010000129.1 GCA_028708005.1 Bacilli bacterium | reverse complement strand
ATATCCAAACATATTTCTAACTTGATTAAACATAACAACATCAGTTAAATAAGTTTCTGCTATAAACTTAGCTCGTAACGGATCGCCTGGCATTAATACTATTTTAGCAATATCACCTTTTAAAGCTTTAATATGTGGTGTAGCCATAATATCACTCCTTACTACTGCAACTTTAGTATACCACGAAAAAACATAATAAAAAAGAAGTGTAAATTACTTTTTATATTAATCTACACTTTATATTATATCTTTTTAATTACCAATGATTTGGTTAGCTTTATCAAATAATTATTATGTTATTATTGTCAATCATTGTTAGTCTTTATCAAACTTTGGTGGTGATTATCTATTTCTTTTCTTTTAGCACTCCCTATTAAATAATCATATAACTCATTTAAAGATGCCATTTTGTTATTATAAATTTCACTACCGGCTTCATATTCATGTTCTATCCGTAATTTCTTTTCGTAATATTCTCCTATTAATTCTATAGAATTCTTTCTTTGTCCATCAGAGCGATATTGTATGCTCAACCTTTGGTATACATCAGTTGGATAATCCAAAGCCACTTGATCCATGCGTGAGTCTATTGTTTTGGCATCCTCGCCTAATCCTTCATAACCGGTTTCAGGGTCAATATCATTAGGTGTATTATAACTATAATAGTAATCTATTATATCTTCTGCAAATTTGCCAATAATATCTTTATCTAAATAATCAAAATAGTCACAGATGGTATCCATTGACATAAAATTACCTTTTATAGTAGCTTCATGTTCAAATGATGCACGTAGATAATGCGTAAAATAATAACCACAATAATAATTATCAACAGCATTTTCTTTAACCCAAAATAGAACATTTTTGTCCTCTATGCCAGAAGCTAACTGTTCAGCAACCAAGTAATTTTGATAGGTTTTTGCCATTTCATAATAAAGAAGTTGGAACAATTTGATTAATCGCTCTGCATTGAGACGATTATCTTTTTTAACAATACCTCTAAATATTGTATTCCTAAAATAAATAACTGATTGACCATCTACTTTGGTAATAAAAAAACTATCGCAATTAGGACTATACTTTAAATTAAAAAGACATGTATGCAACCCTCTAAAACAAGCATTTAAATTTAAATCCTTGACTTTTTTAAGCATTAAATATTGAATGACAGTTCTTAAATCATCTTTAGTTATTTTCCCTTCAGCATTTAAATATTTTATTATATTTTTGATGTAAAAATCATAAATAGTTTGATCTTCTTCGGTATAAGTTATGTTATTGATACAACTTCTACAATAATCACCTATATAATCTTTTTCATGTACTTCAAGTTCTGTTTTCTCTATTAAAGATAAAACTTTATCAGTTGAATTTTCCATATCATCAATTGGTTTGTGTTTACAAAAATTATTATATTTGGTTTTACTCATATACATACCCCATTAAAATATATGGTACGTATTTTAAAACCATTCCTTTGAAATGTCAGCGTTACGACTTTCAGGAGTTGGATCAGGGAAATCAAAATGTATAACGGTTGGTATCTTAAAAGCACTACCAAAAGCAACGCAAGTACCTGGTTGTAAGGTTTTTAATTTTTCGACTATTTCTTGAGTAATGCTAGGAACCATATTTCTAATATAAAGTGTATCCTGTGGATGTACCATTTTAAAAATCAAGAAATTGGAACATTGTGATAATGCGGTTTCTGATAATTCAGAAGGACGTTGTGATATTAATCCTAGCAACATTCCGTATTTACGGCCTTCTTTGGTTATGCGGTTAAAAATATTGTATCCTAATAAAAATTCATCATTATCTTTTTGAACATAGCGATGAGCTTCTTCTAAAATAAGATGGATAGGAAATGAAGCTCTATTTTCAATACTAGCTACATAGTCATAAAGTATTTTAGCGTAGATCTTAGTAATAACTTTTGCAAAGCGATCATCAACGTAATTTATATTAAAGTTAATTATTTGAGCACGACCCCCATCAACTGATGTTAATAGTTTCTTTATATATTGTTCCTTAGTTATAAATTCACCACACTCAAAATATCGATGATAATTACTATTTATTAATGAGTTAAGCCTTACCTTTAATATATTTGCATAATCATATACCTTATCACTTTTTAAGATACCTTCTGATATTAATGCAAAATCAAAGGCTTCTTTTAGATGACTTAACGTATATGGATATGTACCATCAGGCATTTCTAACTCTAACCCTTCCTTTACAAATTGGCTTAAGAATTCAGTAACTAATTGTATTTCATGTAATTTTCCATCTTTATCTATAATTAAACATTGTCTTAAAGTTCTAATATAACCAGGTTGAACAAGTTTAGTATCAAGGCTTAAATCTTTAGTGTTAAAAGATGTTAAGACCGCTATTAGATGGTCCCTTATTTGACCTGCAGGACTCCCACTATATAAAATATCAAGTAATGCCCTCGCAACAATATCGTTTTTATATTCAATAACTTTCTCCTCTTCACGCGCAAAAACACTAACTAATCTTAATGCTTTTTCAATTATTGGTAATTGAACATGATTATCAGCAGCTAATAACAAAGCAATATCATCCACTCCTAAAAACCAAAGTGGCATCTTTAAGATTTCAGTATCCGGGAAAGTTAAATTGGTAGTATATGTCTTAAAATTTAAATCAGGTGATGCAATATTTAATTTACTAAAGGCATTATGATATTCACCATAAGCATCAAAAATAAAAATGCGAGCATCTTTAGGAACGGCTTTA
>JAQVZV010000128.1 GCA_028708005.1 Bacilli bacterium | reverse complement strand
AAGAGAGAAGCAACAGTTCAACGGCTTACGATATGGCTATACTGACTAAATATGCAAATCAATATGACGAATATAAAAATATTGTTAGTACTAAAAAACATATCGTAAAAACAAATTATAAGACTTATGTTTGGTTAAATAAAAACAAATTACTTAGTTCATATAAATATACAACAGGTGGTAAAACGGGTTATACCGAGAAAGCGAGACGAACACTGGTAACTACAGCTACTAAAGACAATTTAAATCTGATTGTAGTAACATTGGATGATGGTAATGATTGGAATACCCATCAATCTTTATATGAATATGCTTTTAATAAATATAATAATTATCATATTTTAAATAAAGATAAGTTTAATGTTGATAGTGATTATTATAAGGAAAAACTATATATTTTAAATGATTACTATTATCCTTTAGCGCCTGATGAAACTACTAGTATGAGTATAAAAATTAGATTACATAAATTAAAAAATTATAAAGACGGTGATATTGTTGGTGAGGCTCTTGTTTATTATAAGGATGAGTTTGTCCATAAAGAAGATGTTTATGTAAAAATCCCAGTTAGTACTAAAAAAAGTTTTTGGCAGTATATAATAGAGTGGTTTAAAAAATGATAAATATTCTATGGGCCTTTTTTATTATCGTGGGTATTGGTTATAGTTTGGTAACTGGTAATTTTGATAAGTTAAATAATGAAATATTAAATAGTGCTAAAACCGCTTTTGATATGATGCTAACAATGTTGCCTATTATTACATTGTGGGTGGGTATTATGAGTATTGCACTACACTCGGGGTTGCTAAATAAGCTGGCCTCCCTTTTCACGCCTGTATTTTCTTTTCTATTCCCCGATATTCCTAGAGGACATGAATCTTTAGGCTTGATGTCTTCAAATATAATTGTTAATTTCTTTGGGTTAGGTAATGCTGCAACTCCATTTGGTTTAAGGGCAATGAAATCATTACAAACGTTAAATAAAGATAAAGATCAAGCGACGAGAAGCATGATTACATTTCTTGTTTTAAATACCAGTGGTTTATCAATAATTCCAACAACTGTTATATCATTACGAATGATGCATAATAGCGCTGATCCAACTGAAATAATCATTACGGTTATCATTGCAACGTTTTTCTCTACAGCTTTTGGATTAATCGCTGATCGAATATGGTGGCGGGTAGGTGGTAAAAAGTGATGCTGATATCAAAGTTAGTTATGCCTTCCCTGGTTGTTATAATTATTATTTATGCTTTTATAAAAAAAGTTGATATATATGATTGTTTTATCAAAGGGGCTAAGGAAGGTGTTGAATTAGCATTCAATATCTTTCCATATTTATTAGCTATGATTTTTGGTATTAATATTCTTATAAAAAGTAATATTGTTAATGATTTTCTTTTTCTTCTGAGCCCCCTTTTTAATTTTTTAAAAATACCTATCGAAATAATCCCCATGGCAGTTATGAGACCAGTTTCCGGAACTGCCACTTTAGCATTAATGAATGATATATTTACAAAATATGGTGTTGATTCATTTTTAGGTAGACTAGCATCTACGATTCAGGGAAGTACTGATACAACTATCTATATATTAACGCTATATTTTGGTATAATAGGAGTTAAGAAAATAAGATATGCGTTATGGGTTGGATTAATAGCTGATTTGGTAGGTATTATTGCTAGTATTATTGCGGTTAATTTAATCTTTTAAGATAATTATAATTAGTATAATAGGAGATACTAATTAAAAATAGGAGAGAATTATATGAAAAAACAGGGATTTGTTTTTATGGAACTACTAGCTGTTATCGTTATACTTTCTATTATTTTAATTATTACGGTACCTACCGTTGCTGATATTATTTATAATGTAAGGCTCAATTCTTTTATTGCTAGTGAAAAAATGATGGTACGGGCAGCTAAACAATATATGGGCACCAACAGTGAATATTTACCTGCTAAAATAGGTGATACGTTGGAGCTGAAATTAAGTTTGTTACAATCCGAAGAATTAATAAGTCATATTCTTGATCCATGGGATAATTCTGATCTTTGTAGTGGTTATGTTTTAATAACTAAAGTAAAAGCTAACAATTATGATTATGATCCATATTTAAAGTGTGCGTATAATTATAAAGCTGATAGTTATATCACTGATAAATTAGTTGCCTCTTGGAAGTTCGATGGTAATGCCTATGATTATACCCCTAATAATAAGGAAGGAACGATAAACAATGTTTCATCAACTTCTAATAGGTTTGATACACCTGATGCGGCTTTGGCATTTAATGGCCCTAGTAATTTTATTGATACTAATTATGATTATAGTTTAAGTGGCGAAGGTGGAACAACTTTTTCGTTATGGGCAAAGTTTTCAATCATTAATACTGACGGTAAAATAAAAAATATTTTTGGGAAGAATAGTCAAGAGTATTTATTAAGTCAAATAGACAATAAAATAAGATTTGTACAGTGGGCTAATGATGGATCTTATGCTATAAAATTAACATCAAATACTAACTTACAAGTAGATAGATGGTATCATATTGTGGTGGTATATGATAGCTTAAGAGAAAGAGTATACTTATATACGAATGGAGTAATTGACGCTTCTGATACTATTTTAGATTGCTCATTTATGGATAAAGCAGAATCCTTAAAGATAGGTAGAGGTTTCCCTGATATTGGGGCGGCAGCATCCACCTTTTTTATGGGAAGTATTGATAATTTATCTGTTTATAATAGAGCATGGACAGCAGATGAGGTGAAACTAACATAT
>JAQVZV010000127.1 GCA_028708005.1 Bacilli bacterium | reverse complement strand
GGTCTTTACAAAATTGGTAATATTTATCCAGGACGTGAAGCTGGCTTAAAATTAGGCGATAAAATACTAGCTGTAAATAACGAGAAAGTTGACAATATCAACCAATTGGTTGAAAAAATCAATAAAGATCCCGATAAAGAAATGATTAGTATACGCTATAAGCGTTACGATAATATCTATAGTACTAATCTAAAGCTAGTAAAAAATGAAGATAACGTTTATAAAACTGGCCTTTACGTTAAAGATACCATTAATGGTATCGGAACACTAACCTTCATTGATCCTAACACCAAATTATTTGGAGCGTTAGGGCACGAAATAATCGAAAAAAATACCGGGCAAATGATTGAAGTGAAAAATGGTAAAATATTCAAGTCACAGGTAGAAGGTATTTCTAAAAGTACCAATGGGGCACCAGGTGAAAAAAATGCAAAGTATTATTCAAGTGTTGTTTATGGCAACATACAGAAAAATACTAGTTTTGGAATATTTGGTCCTTATAAAGACCCAATCCCAAGCAAAACCTTATACAAAGTGGCCCAGCCGGCGGAAACAAAATTAGGAAAAGCATCTATTCTAACGGTTATTAAAGATGATCAAGTTGAACAATTTGACATTAATATTATTAGAGTAAATACTAGTAATAACCAAAAAATTAAGAATATTTTATTTAATATTACAGATGCCAAACTATTGAATGCTACCGGTGGCGTTGTCCAAGGCATGAGTGGTAGTCCAATAATTCAAGACGAAATGATTATTGGAGCGGTAACCCATGTTATTGTAGATGATCCTACCAAAGGATATGGAATATTTATTACCTATATGTTAGAAGAAGCTGAAAACTGAAAAGAGAGTTTTTACTCTCTTTTCTCATATCATTCTAATTTTAATAAAAGATGCTTCTAAAACCTAATAATAGGAGCAATAATGGTAGCGATAAGACCACAAAGCGCTCCAATTAAAGCAATCCATGTTATTATTTTGACTGTTTTTTTGTTCATAATTGCTTCCTCCTTCAGCATATAAAAATATTATATCATAACTTTCCTTTTAAATAAATCAATCATATTTTCTAATAATAAAAATATAATTGATTAGAGGTGAAGAAATGAACAAGCTTATTTCTAAATTAAAAATAACATCTATCAATAGCAAAAAAATATATCTTTTTTTATTAATAGTCTTCATCATCGGCGTAATATTTGGTTCCATTTTTATTACTATATTGGACGAGCCTGATAAAAATACAGTTATTACTCAGATATCATCATTCTTTGACCAAATTAAAGGTAATAATATAGATTATTTAAAAACATTAAAGAATAGTGCTACTGGTAATCTTCTTTATATTGGTTTAATATGGCTTTTAGGTATATCAATTATTGGTATTCCAATTATAATTATAATGCTTTTTGCCAAGGGATTTATGATTGGTTTTTCAATCGCTGCAATTATCGTTAAATATAAATTTATTGGTGTATTAGGAGCCATTACATATGTTTTCCCTCATATTATTCTATCAATATTAACTATTCTCATGATAAGTTATTATGCCTTAAGATTATCCTTTAACATGCTTAAAGCGGTAATAGAAAAGAAAAATATCAACTTTAATGAAATAATTAATCGCTATAGTTTTATCATGTTAATAAGTGTTGTTAGCATGATTATAGCCTCCCTAATAGAAGCCTTTATATCACCATATATAATCAAGTTCTTTTTATTATTTATATGACCCCTTATTAGGGGTTTTTTTCATCTTTGGTGGTATAATTGAACTAGAACAATAACTTTATAAGGAGAATTTATGATAAAAACTAATAATAATGGATTGTTAATTGTAATTTCGGGTCCTAGTGGCACTGGAAAAGGAACAATAATTAAAGAGATAGTTAAAGATAATGCCAATATGTGGTTATCTATTTCAACTACCACAAGAGATATGAGACCAGGGGATATAAAAGATGAAACATATTTTTTTATTACTAAAGAACAATTTGAAGAAAAAATAAAAAAAGATGATTTTTTAGAATATGCAATCGTTCATCATAATCAATACTATGGTACAAATAAAGAAGATGTGTTAAAACGTTTAAATAAAGGGTACGACGTTATACTAGAAATAGATATTAATGGGGCTTCCCAAATAAAACAAAAATATCCAGAAGCTATATTTATTTTTATTCTTCCACCTAGTATGGAAGAACTAAGAAAAAGATTAACGGCAAGAAAAACAGAATCAAAAGAAAAAGTAATAGAGCGATTTAAGGCTGCTTATAAAGAAATAAATGAAATTACTAAATATAACTATGTTGTAGTAAATGATGAAGTGCAAATAGCGGTTAATAAGATTAAATCAATATTAACAGCTGAGAAATGTCGTGTCGATCGTATAGAAGAGGTTTATTTAAATACCCCTGAGGAAATAATGCATGAGGATTTAGCGGATATTAATTAATTGAATAGTTTATATCACACATAATAAATGATATAATTGTAGGTGAAAGAAGGTGTCATCAATGAAGACTGTTGTTATTGGGATGAGTGGGGGAGTAGACTCTTCAGTTGCAGCTTATTTGTTGAAAGAACAAGGTTATAATGTTGTAGGGTTATTTATGCGTAATTGGGATGCTTCAATTAATAACGATATTTTGGGGAATCCTTATTTAACAAATGAAATATGCACTCAAGAACAAGATTATAATGATGCCTTAAAAGTATGTGAAACATTAAATATTCCACTTCATAGAATTGATTTTATAAAAGAATACTGGGATTATGTT
>JAQVZV010000126.1 GCA_028708005.1 Bacilli bacterium | reverse complement strand
GGCTTAATATATAATCAAGAATATGTATACCTAAAAATCCAGTTGCACCTGTTAACAAAACGTTATTAAAAGAAGCTTTTTCAATACGTAAATCAGTAAATACATGTTTGGTTGGAAAATTAGGTTGTGCCATTGCTATTGAGCTTTTACTCTGATGTAAGGAACTGCAATCTAACTTTGTTATTTTGTCGGACAGTTTTCTAATTGTATTATACTTATATATATCTTGGGTTGTTAGATTCCACCCATACTGTATAAGACGTACTTGCAATTGTATGGCTTTTAAGGAATCTCCACCTAATTCAAAAAAGTTGCTATCTATACCAATGTTGTCTACATTAAGAATACCCTTCCACAGCATTACTAAACAACTATCTATTCTATTACGAGGTGGAGTATAGTGTTTATTTACGGTTTCGGTAACAGAGATATTTGGTAGACGGATTTTATCAACTTTGCCGTTAGCGGTTAATGGTATATTATCTATTCTATTGAAAAAGTGTGGTACCATATAATTTGGTAGTTTATCTAATAAATGATTTCTGATTTCTTGTACAGATAACTCCTTCTCGCTAGTGTAATAAGCACACAAATAATTATCAATAGTATCATTGCTTTGGCGAACACTGACAGTAGCATTATTTATACCATTTATTTTTAATAGCTCTTTCTCAATCTCCTCCAACTCAATCCTTAAACCTCTTATTTTAACTTGGAAGTCTTTTCTTCCTAAATATTCAATTTCGCCTGCTGGAAACCATCGTGCAATATCTCCTGTTTTATATATTATTTCTTCTGGTCTAAAAGGATTCATTATAAACTTTTCACTTGTTAACCTACTATTATTCAGATATCCCTGTCCGACACCATCTCCTCCGATATATAACTCGCCATATACTCCTATTGGGACAAGATTTTTATTATCATCAAGTATGTATACGAATGTATTTGGAATGGGAACACCAATATTTATTTTACTAGTGTTTGTTAAATCTTTAAAAGTAGAATAGATAGTTGTTTCTGAAGGACCATATCCATTGTATATTTTTGCATTAGTCGAAGTTTTCAATTTATCTAATAAAAGATTTGGGAATTTCTCTCCTCCGATTACGATATCTGTAATCGATTCAAAACAAGAATGGTCACTTAAGTTATCTAAAATAAAACTCATCACCGACGGAGTTGTTTGTATTATATTAACGTTATGTTTCATTATTAAATTACTTAATAAATGCGGTGTTTTTGATTCATCGTTATTCGCAATAATTATTTTTAAACCTTGAGTTAATGGTAGTAGAGTTTCAAAGATAAATATATCAAATGATATTGTAGTAATTGACACAATAGTTTTTTCAGACTTAAATTCTAGTAGTTTCTTCATAGAAAATACAAAATTGCTTAACCCTCTATGGGTTAATTCTACTCCTTTTGGGTTTCCTGATGAGCCAGAGGTATAAATGATATAAGCCAGATCGCTTTCTTTGCATAATATACATAAATTAGCTGAATTACCTTGGTATATAGATTTATCAAATAAATCTATATAGTCACTCTCATATTCTTTTTTAGTGATCAAATCTTTCTGTGAAAGTAGTATTTTAGAATTACTATCATCCAAAATATATTTTATCCTATGAACAGGAAAATTCGGATCTATCGGTAAATAAGCACAACCCAATTTTAATGTTGCTAAAATACCAATAATCATCTCAATAGAGCGGTTAACCATTATCCCGACTATTTCTTGTGGCTGTAATCCTCTTTCACTTAAAGCATACGCCAACTGATTCGCCTTACGATTAAGTTCTTTGTATGTCATGGTTGTATCTTCAAACACCAAAGCAATACTCTCAGGGGTTCTTTCAACTTGTTCTTCAAATAATTGATGAATCGTTTTATCTCTCTTATAAGCTGATTTTGTGTTATTAAAATCATATAAAACCTTGAATTTCTCACTTTCTGGCAGCATATCAATTTTATTTATACTTTTGAAAGGGTTATCTAAGGCATGCCAGAGTAAGCTCAGCATATGAGTATGCAAGAACTCAATTTCCTTAACAGAATACATATCTTCATGAAAATCATAATCAATAATTAACTGCCCATCATCATCTCTGTCATTAATATGTATAGTTAAGGAATTTACTTGGTGCTGGTTAAAATGCCAGCGTGTCGAATAATGATCATCCGTTGCTTTCTTTTCCATCTTTGAATTCTGGTAAGAAAGCACGATGTCGTACAAATTTTCTGAATTATTGTATTTTGAACGTATATTTTTAAGTAGCAGATCATATGGATATTTTTGGTGTCTTAACAATGACATACACTCTATTGAAACATCACTGGAAAATGTTTTAAAGTTTGTATTCGAATCTATAGATATCAGCAAAGGTAATGTGTTTATAAACATTCCTGCAGTATCTTTATCCTTTCTAGTTGAACGGTTCAATATTGGTGTGCCTATAACTATATCGTTTTTTGAAATAATCCTATTAATATACATGGCTAATGCAGCCAAAAATAACGGGTACGGTGAAGTGTTATTTTCCTTACAAAATTGGCGCAGTTTATTAATGAATTTGATTGGAGTAACTATAGTTTTTCGTTTTGATTTTGTATTTCTTTCATTGGTAGTTCGCGTTTTTAAACTCGTTACTTCAGGAACAGAATCAAATTTTTGAAGCCAATATTGTTGATCATCAATAAATCGTTTAGAGCTTTTATAATTTGCTTCATCAAGAATATAATCAACATAAGATGGATTTTTCTCGGGAGAGATATCATCTCCATTATTTAGTAAT
>JAQVZV010000125.1 GCA_028708005.1 Bacilli bacterium | reverse complement strand
CTCTTGATATTGCGGCTTCTCAGTTTTATGAAGATGGAAAATATGAGTTAAAGGGAGAAGATAAAGTCTTTGATTGTAAAGAATTGATTTCTTTTTATGAGGGACTTATAAATAAGTACCACATAATGTCAATTGAAGACGGTCTTGAAGAAACTGATTTCGAAGGCTTTAGATTAATGACAGAACGTCTTGGCGATAAGATACAGCTTGTAGGAGATGACTTGTTTGTTACTAATGCCGAATTATTACAAAAGGGAATAGATAATAAAGCATGCAATGCTATCCTTTTGAAAGTTAATCAAATAGGCACCGTAAGTGAGACGCTAGATACAATTGAACTTGCTAAAAAGAATAATTATAAGACAGTAATCTCACATCGCAGTGGCGAAACAGAAGATACTTTTATTGCTGATTTTGCAGTTGGTCTAGAATTAGGACAAATAAAAACAGGGTCATTATCGCGAACTGACAGAACATGCAAATATAATCAATTACTACGTATAGAAGAAGAAATATTGAATAATAATTAAGTAAATCATTTCACTCATAAATCTTTATAAAAGATTTTACTCGTGCTATAATTTATATTAATGTGAAGGTGATGTTAATAATGAAAGTTATTGTTATTGATAGTGGCAAAGTTAGACTGAACAAATTTATTGATTGGCTTATTTATATGGTAGGATATACCCTAATACTAATTGTGGCGTCAATTATTTTTAATGATACTTTTATCTTAGATAATAGCCATTTTGGTATGTGGGCTTTCCTAACAAGTGTTATCATTTATATTCTCAACAAGACAATAAAACCAATTATTTTGTTTCTAACGTTACCATTAATAGGTATAACATTAGGATTGTTTTATCCTTTTATAAATGTATTGATATTAAAGATAGTCGATTTTATTTTGGGTAGTCATCTAGAAACCAAAGGCGTGTTTATATTATTTTTTGTTGCTATTGCTATATCATTGATGAACTTCTTGTTAGAAAAGATGGTTATTGAGCCACTTATAAGGAAGGGTGAGTAAGATGAATCCATATTTAGTTGATTTTGGAGTATTTCAAATAAGTTGGTATTCCATATTTATATTATTCGGGCTTTTTATTGGAGGTACTTTATTGCTGAAAGAAGGTAAAAAGTTCAAGATTGATGAAGAGTTTTTGTCTAATCTAATCTTTTGGACCGTTATTTTTGCAATAATAGGGTCTAGATTATATTTCGTGGCTTTCCATTGGGATTATTATAGTTTGAATTTATTAGATATAGTAAAGTTCTGGGAAGGTGGTTTGGCTATTCATGGGGCAATTATTTTTGGTTTTATCTTCATTTTGTTATATACTGCCAAATATAAAGTTAAATTATCTCGTATTTTAGATATTACTGTTCCGGGTCTAATTGTCGGGCAGGCTTTAGGAAGATGGGGGAATTTTTTCAACCAAGAAGCTTTTGGTAGTGAAGTTAGCAGAGCTTTCTTAGAAAAATTATTTATACCTAAGTTTATTATTGATGGGATGTACATTAATGGAACTTATTATCATCCTACTTTTTTATACGAATCATTATGGTGTCTTATAGGTTTTGTAGTATTAATGGTAATTAGAAAATTTTATAAATATTTAAAAAGCGGGCAACTTACAGGAATATATCTTATGTGGTATTCTTTTGGACGCTTTTTCATTGAAGCTTTAAGAACTGATAGCTTGATGCTTGGAAATTATAAAGTGGCTCAAATTGTATCTATTATATTGTTTGTGATAGGCCTTATATTGGTGGCTGTAAAGTCTCAAGGATCTAGGTTTGAAAATCTTTATAAAGAGGAGGACCAAACGGATGTCATTAAATTTTGATGTAATTGTTATTGGTAGTGGTCCTGCTGGAATGACATCTGCTATCTATTTGAAGAGAGCTAATCTAAATGTCGCTATGATTGACAGCAATGCTCCAGGAGGTCAGTTAAACAGAATTGCAATGATTGAAAATTATCCTGGTTTTTCAAAGATAGCTGGTTCTGATTTAGCATATAATATGTTTCTTCAAACGCAAGACCTTGGGATACCATATAAATATGGCAAGGTTGTTGATATCATAAATATGGATGAATATAAAATTGTAAAAACTGAAAAAGAAGAGTTAACATGCAAAGCTGTAATTATCGCTACAGGTAGAAAACCCAGAGAATTGGGTCTCCCTGATGAAAAGAAATTAATTGGTAGGGGAATAAGCTGGTGTGCGATATGTGATGGGGCATTATTTAAGGATAAAGATGTTATTATTGTAGGCGGTGGAAGCAGTGCCTTAGAAGAAAGCTTATATTTAAGTGATATAGCAAATAAGGTGACTATTATCAATCATATGCCCGAGTTCAAAGGTGATGCGACACTTGTAAAGAAGGTTCTTGATCATCCACAAATAGATGTATACTATAATGCTTTAGTTGCTAAATTAAATACTGATGGGCAGTATTTGAATGGCGTTGAGATGAGACATGAAGGGGATAGAGAAACAACAACTATTGACGCTTCGGGCTTGTTTGTTTATATGGGATTTGAAGCAGCTACTTCTTTTGTCAATCAATTGAATATGAAGACTAATAATGGTTACATTGTAGTTGACGAAGACATGAGAACCAATGTTGGTGGTATATTTGCTTGCGGTGATGTTGTTGATAAAGAACTATATCAAATAACAACTGCAGTTGCTGAAGGAAGCAAGGCAGCTATAAGTGTTATTAAATTTATGGGGAGTTAAGCTGGGAAGATTTCCCGTGAAGTTGCAGGGAAGCTAGCAACGAGAGAATATGAGA
>JAQVZV010000124.1 GCA_028708005.1 Bacilli bacterium | reverse complement strand
AATAGAAGTGATAAAGTTGCTATTGTAGGGCATGAGGCACCAAGCTCTACTTCAGTAATTCATAAGATTGTATCTATAATTAGTAATTATCAGGGTGAAAATCAAGTTTGGGAATATTTAATTATTTCTGGTTTCAGAAATATAGATCGTAGAGATTATAAAAAAGACGATACTATTAATAATATTATTTTTCAATTTAGAGAACCTAATATTAAACTGATTCCATTTATAAATATTTCAGTAAATGCAATTAAATTACATGAGCCAACATTATCATATGAATTTGCATTTGATGCAGAAAGTGGAAAATTTGTAACCGATTATTTATTTTTTGATATCACTGAACATGATCCAAGATATATAAGTCCAAGAAGAAGATTTTAAATAAAAAATAGTAAGAAAAAAACTTTGGAAATCCCTTTTATATCCCGACCATTAGAATATAAACCCTTATTTTATAAGGGTTTTTTCATGTTCAAAATTGGCTCTGGTCTTGTTTTGGTCTTGTTTTTAGTGAAAAACGGTCTTTAATGACTGTTTTTTATTATGGTATTATATATTTTGATAGTGTAAAAAGTTTTATGGAAAACAGTAAATAAACTGGTTTCTGATGAAACTATAAAAAAGAACGTCAATGAAGACGTTAAAATAAAGTGTCCTTTGAAATTTTTGAATACTAAAAACACTAGAAGAAAAATAGATAAGTTTCTAGTACTGTTAGTGGTATAATGATGTGTATTGATATCCCATGTGAAGTAGCTCAGCCCATTTTGCAGGCATGTTAGGCATGCTTGCAATAGAATCAACATGCTGAGGGACTTTGTAATTAAGGGCAGAATGAGGTCTGAGAAAGTTAAAACATATGGAGAATAGAATCATGTAAGTATTGGCATCATGCAGAGAAGAAAGACCATTAGTTGGGCGATAATATAATTTTAAAGTGCGATTATGTCTTTCAATGATTTGTTTTTGAGAACGATATTGCTTAGAAATATCGTTTGTATTTGTAAGCCCAATCACTTGAAATAAATCAAACTTCATTCCATGTTGTAACCAATATTGATGGGCCACATTATAAATAGGATTACCATCAGTTATTATCTTTAAATCATTTGGGAGTTTATCATATTTAGATAATGTGGAGTATGTTGCAATAATGGCAGATAAACCATCACGTTTGGCAAACACACGGTAAGAAGTTATTATTTTTTTTAACTGAGTCAAACATGAAGAACACATAATTGGTAACACCTTTAATTTTAAGATAAGTCTCATCGCCTGTTATAGAGTTAGACAAATCATAAGGGTAAAATTCTAATACAGGATGGATAATAGAGGCGACAGCTTCGCACCAATTCCGTATTGTTTGATGAGAAACTTTAACATTGTGAACGTCCCACATAATAGACGATGTTGCTCTGTAACTCATACCATAATTAACATGGTAAGTAAGACATAAGCCGATGATATGCCAGGGGTAATAAGATTTACTAATATCAATGGGGGTCTTAAGAATTCCCTAAAGTCTTTAGTCAATGTTAAAGCATTAACATTAAAAGCACGATAAATATAATGAAGTTTAAAAAGAGTTGGATTCTTTTTAAAATTGTCTCTATCTTTAACATTCATGGAGTTAAGATTATCAAGATAGTAGGAGCATTTCATGTTAGTACATTTATACACATTGAAATCATTTCTTTGATGATATAAAGATAATTCGTAATTACAATGAGGGCATCTAAAGATAAGATCTTTGTACGGATTAGGATTAGTAGAAAATATATAAGAACAAACCTTGCATTCAAATTGCTTACCTTTACCATTATTATCATAAAGATACTCTTTTGGGGCATCACAATGAGGACAAAATACTGTCCCTTTGACATCTTTGATTTTACGTCGTTTAATAGGATTGATGTTCTTATCTTTGACAAGTTGTTTATAATCAAGTTTTTCAACTTCCTTGAATGGTTCAATAAAGGCTTGTTCATCGACCTTAAATTGACGATAACGAATGTTATCTGGTTTAGAGTTAAGATTCTCTAATTGTTCAGTTTTAATGAATTTTGAAAGAAAAATAATAATTTTCCAAATAAATTTGTTTAAAGTATTCAAAAATTTAATAAAAAATGATGTGATTTTAGACACAGGTATACCTCCTGTGGTTGCGCTTAAAATCATTATAAAGGGTATACTCGTTTTTTAAAAGATATTAAGTGATATTTAGCATAAAAAGTTAGTCCAGAAGAGAGGGTATTAACTGAAAATGCTGAAAATCATTGAAATATAAAGAAAAAGCAGGTAAAAAGTTAGAAAACTTTTTACACTACCTATGAAAAATAGGGAGTACTATATGGAATAATTAGTAGAAGAAATGGCGAAAATCTCCGCCAACATATTAACCTATGGTTTTTAATTAAAACCTTTATCTTTTTTGGTTCTATAGTAAATAATGTTGATTTATTAGTCAATACTGTTTATTGAAGAACCTTTTTTATGCTTTTATTTGCAATTATTAACTTGAATGATTCAAGTGTTCATCCTAAAATCTTGTTTTTTCATAGCTCAACGGTTCGTTTGTTGCTTTTTTCACTTTTTTTCTATAGTATTAAAATAGAGGAGGATTAAAATGGATTATTTAAAAGTTGGAGAATTAATCTCTAATTTGAGAAAAGAAAAAGGATTAACCCAGAAAGAATTAGCTGATAAGCTTGGAATCACAGATCGGGCAGTATCAAAATGGGAAAGAGGTTTGGGGTGCCCTGATGTATCATTGTTAGATGGCTTATCTAAAATACTTGATGTTTCTATATCAGAAA
>JAQVZV010000011.1 GCA_028708005.1 Bacilli bacterium | reverse complement strand
ACTTCGTTTGTATCCTCGTTTTAAAGCTTGAACATACACTTCTGCCAGACCATCACATTGGTAATGTTTTCTTACATGTTTTAACAACTCATATTCACTTTCGGTATGTTGGTTTGGATGACTATGTATTATAACCCTACATTTCTTGCATTTTTTTAGGAGTTTTATACGATTTTCGTCCCTGTTTTCTTACATTTCGGTGACACAAAACAGCATTTTTGCTTACATTTATTTATCAGATGTACTAGTATAGGCATTTGCTGTAATAAGAAAATAACTTTTAAAGAGAGTTATTTTTCTATATTTTTAAACTAAATAAGATGCTAATTTATTAACTAGCATCTTAACATAACTATCTGCAGTTACCTTTTTACAATATAGAAAGTCATTATAATTATTCACATTATGTTTCTTGGTAAACGGTGCATTGCTAATTGTATTCATCAATTCAAATCTGTTCTCAAAATCACTAAAGTTATTTAGAACTAGCAATTTTATTGAAATATAATTTCTACCAATAAACCATAATATAAAATTTATATAGAAACAATATCTTTTTCTTTTCTAGTCTTTATAGTGCAGACGTGTTCTACTTCAACTATATTATTAATGTGCCCAACATTTGCCCTTTTATCGTTAAACTAAAAAGTATTCTTTGCTAACAGCCAAGGTTGCACGAATTTTCAACCACCTGCAAAAATGTTTGTGAACCATGTCCCCCTGCTTTCCAACATCTAATTCTAGCATTCTCGACTCTTACATACCCAGGATCAAAAAACATATCTTTATCTAAATCAATTTTTCCTTCTTGAACAGCAGATGCAATAGTAATTATTTTAAATGTAGAACCAGGCTCATAAGTTGCCCATATTGGTAAATTACGGTTAATTTCTTCAACCGTATACCTTTTATAATTAGATGGTGAAAAATTAGGTCTTGAAGACATAGCTAAAATTTCACCATTGTTAGGATTCATAACAATAGCTAACGCACTATCTGGACGATATTTTGCAACGACATTATCTAATTCCCTTTCAACCGAAACTTGAATGTGGTGATCAATCGTCAACATCATATTAATACCACTTTGGGGTTTTTGATATATTTCTGCCATTTGAAGACGTTGACCCTTAGCATCAGAATAATATTTTATAGAGCCATTTTCACCCTTTAAATAATTATCATATTGTAACTCCAATCCACTTAGTCCTTGATTATCAATCCCTACAAAACCTATTACATGAGACATATAATCATCATGGACATAATTTCTTTTAGCCTCCTTTAAAAGATAAACACCATCAAAATTGAGACTATTAATTTTATCTGCTGTTTCATAATCTAATCGGCGTCCTTCAGGATGAATTCTTTCAATTGATACCCTTTTAGTAACATGTCTGTATATTTCTTGATAATCTGTTTTTAAAATCTCACTTAAAGCCTTACTAACGGCCTCTTTATCCTTAATTTGATTAGGCACAATAATAAGACTTGTAGTTGTAATATTATCTGCTAAAACTACCCCATTCCGGTCAAAAATAAGCCCCCTATCTGCTTCAATAGGAAGATTACGATTCCAAAGATCATTAGCTAATTTATTTAATTTCTTATAATCTACTAATTGAATAAAAAAGACTCTGATAACAATAGCAATCAAAATAACAATACAACCAACAATAACCACCTTTATACGAGTATGAATGGTTTTATAAAACATGAGTGTCCACCTCAATAATTTATATGATTGGGTAGCAAAAAATATAAGAATTTTCATAAAATTAAAAAAGAAGTGGCAAATAACCACTCCTAAAATCATATATCCAAACGACAAATTATAAGTTTTTTTATTTGTTAATATTGTTTAATAATTGCTTTAATAATCATATCTTTTGCTAATATATCAACATTATCAAACATATTATGTGTCCACCACGGAGCGATTACTACATTTTCTAAAATGTCAGTATATCCGTTTCTAATCAAAATATGCTCTTCACTTGTTCCGTGTTTTTTATGAGAACATAATAAATCATCATACTTCATTACTACCTCCTCTTACTTAAATACTCCTCTTTAGTAATTCTATAACTGTAACAATCCACTTCTTCAATTAAAAAAGTATATTTTGTTTTATGAGTTTTTTCCGTATATCTAATAAACCCCAACTTTTCCATGAGTTTCCAAGACGCCAAATTATCAACTGCTGATGAAGTTTCTATTCTATCAATGCCTACTTCATTAAACATATAATTTAACATGGCTTTTGCAGCTTCAGTTCCAAATCCGAAATTATGATAATTTGAGTTTAAAAACCAACCTACATCACGAATATTATCATCCTGCAAATTGCCATTTGTGTCATAACTTTTCTGGCAACTTATTTGACCAATACATTCATTTGTTGATTTTAAGATGATTGACCATTGAAAAACATCTTGATTACCTGCTCTTGCTAACTTTTTGTATTGCCACTCTTTTTCTTTTTCCCAATCAAGATTAAATTTACCAACTAAATAGTATTTTGACACATCTACATCACATAAGATTTCCCATAACACTTTTAGATCTTTTTCTTCAGTAGACCTTAATATTAGATTTTCTGTTTCTAATTTTTTTGAACCTATATAATTCATACACTACCTCCATATATCTGACTCGAAAAACCTTTCTTGAAATTAAGTCAATACCCTTATTTGTTCATTAGTATAATTTTTATTGTTTGGCACTATTACAAGTTTGTCATCACTATCATTTGTTCTATGAAATATTGCAATACATTTACCAGTATATTCTTCTACTTCTTTAAACTCTCCAAGTAAATAAGCTGCACATTCTTCTCCATCATCACTTTTGGTATTTGGGGCATAACCATAATTAACCATATAAACAAATCCCCATTTAGGATGTTTTGTTCCAATTTGTTTATCTATTTTAATGATTACTTCTTTAATGCTCCTTTACCACACAAATATTTAATTTAATTTTTTAAAATAAATATTTCTAATTCCTCTTTTAAATTCTTTTTGACTAACTACCTTAAAATCATCTTTTAATAAATTAACAACAGAATAAATATTACTTGGATGAATAGTTGCGATTGCATATTCATAATTATTCTTAATAGAAAAATCATCTAATTCTTTTAACATTTGATACTGTAAACCATTTCCTAAAAATTTAGGACTTACAAACATTGGGCCATAGCTAGCAACAACTTTATAATTTAATTTTAATTCAAATTTAGTTATTGTTTTTTCTGATGATGGAATAAACATCATCGAACAAACAGGCATTTCATTTAGATAATAAATCCATATTTTACAATTGTTTTTTAACATATCTGATAATTCTTCCTTTGTAAAATCACCAAGCCATTCGGGATAATTTATACTTTCTTTTACACAATCTCTAAACTCAACATATCTATCTAAATTAATGTCTAAATGTTCACATTTTAAATCCGATAAATTTATACCTTTACTCATTCTAAACTCCTATATCTTGATTGTACTTTCCATTTCCTTGCTTTTTTAATAAAAAGTTTTTATTGTAATTGTTATAATTATATCATATTTGCAATAAAGTTAACCATCTTTTGTCAATTTTTGCCAATTTGGGGTGCTTTTGTCGTTTTTGATTTTACTTCCTAATAAAAAATAGAAATGACTACATTTCTATTTTTAATACCCTCTTACGCCTTCTATACTTTCGTCGTTCTCAATAAAACTTTCAACATCAACTACCGTATATTCAGTTTTTGTATTTCTTGCTATTACTTGTTGAATCCCAGCATTAATAATCATTCTTTTACACATGGCACAAGACATGGCTTTTTCTATATACTCTCCATCACTATAGTTTTTGCCTACTAAATAAAGGGTTGATCCAATCATTTCTTTACGACTCGCACTTATAATAGCATTCTGTTCAGCATGAACACTACGACATAATTCATATCTTTCCCCACGTGGTATATTTAATTTTTCTCTCGTACAATATTTTAGATCACAACAATTTTTTCTTCCTCTTGGTGCGCCAACATAACCGGTCGAAAGTATTTCGTCATTCTTAACAATCACCGCACCCCAATTTCTTCTAATACATGTTCCTCTTTCTGATACCGCTTCTGCAATATCTAAGTAATAGTTTATTTTGTCAATCCTATTCATCTTTTACCTCCACATCATACTGTTAAAATTTTACTATAAATATGTTCTTATGTCAAAATATATCGTATAATATAATCATATTAGGAGGAATTATAAATGAACTTTTATAAACATATAAAAAGAATTTGTGATTACGATAAGAATAGTGAATATGGTATCTTCTTTGATATGGATGGTGTATTAACAAATTATGATTTTAATGATAAAGATGGTTTAATTGCGAATACTCCAAATATTTACTTAAAGAAAAAACCAATCATTATTATTAGTGAGATTGTAAACAAATTAATGACTATTCCAAACTTACAAGTTATGATATTAAGTAGATGTAATTATAAAGAACAAGCTGAAGAAAAAAATAAATGGTTACATAAATACTTACCTAAAATAGAAGACAGTAATATTTATATAATAACTAAAGAAAGCAAGGAGTTTACAAGGGAACAAAAAAATATTAGTAAAGGTTTAAAGATAGAATCTATTATTAGTGAAAGAAAATTTAAGCATGTGTTTTTAGTCGATGATGATCATCAAATATTAAAGGGTGCTAAACAAATTTTGGAAGATAAGATATCAATATTTCATGTTAGTTCTTTACTATTTTAATTTGATACAAAAAAGTGAAAATTGATTTTCACTTTTTATATTATTCTTTTTAGAATGGGTATTTTTTTAATTATGACACACGCTATATAAGATATTATAAAGATTAACAAGGAAAATATAGGAATTCCTATAAAAGATATAACGTTCAATACTTTAATATTATTAGTTAAGAGATTAAAAAATATTATATGGATTAAATAAATACCAAAGGAATAAGGAACTATTTTCTTTAAAATAGTAACTGCTTTACCTTTTAGTAGAGTGTCTTTATGAATAACACTTAGAATAAAGACAGCCATTGAGCTTAGCATCATTAATGGACTACGATATGCGAATAATGAAGTATAATAACCTCCATTAATGACTGATATTATATAAGTAAGTATTATCGTTATCAGTGATGTCAAAATTAATGTTATTAAACTATATTGAGATACCTTTTTTGTATCTTTTAAATCTTTTATTCTGTTGTATATAATATAACCAGCGATAAAGTATCCTAAATAATAAGTTGCTTGAACAATTGGAATGGGATATATTATATCAACTTTATATTTAAACATAGATAATATCAATCTTAATATATAAACGCCACCTGATGAGATAATCCATAAGTATAAGAATAAATTTTCTAATTGCTTAGTTATGTTCTTAAACATTGATTGAATGAATGGCAATATTATATATATACCAATTAAAGGATACATAAACCATAGATGTCTAGATACTGGTTGGAAAAGATGAATGAATATATCTTTAGGAAGATTGAATTTAATATTATGAAATAGATAATGCCAAACATAATAAATAACACTCCATATTATTAGTATTAAAGTATACTTTATAATACGTTCTTTATATTTATCTTTATTATGTTCCTTATTGATTAGTAACACACCGCTTAGCATAAAAAATAATGGTACAGCAACTCTAGCTAAAGCATTCCAAATAACCGCTCCTAAATATGAGATATTAGATAAATTGGAAAATCCCCTACAATAATAATTACTAAGATGAATGACAATAACTAAAAGCATTGATATAACTCTTATGAAATCAAAAGCATAATTTCTTTCTTTCACTTCATCACTCCTAATTTACTTTCTTTAGTTTTTTAATTACCCACCTCTACCTTTGAATTAGTTCTTTTTAAAATAACATTTAATTCTTCAATACTATCGATACTTGTTCCAGTTGCTACATTTTGTTTATAAACAAAACCATATCCTTCAACATTACACTTTATATTAACGAGATTACAATATATATTAACATCTCTACCTGACCACTTTATTAGCCTTGGAAGTTTTATATTTTTACTATTAGTCACAATAAATATTTTATCTGCACTACTAATAGTAGTTCCTTTTTTAGGATATTGATCTATTATTTTATTACCATCACCAAGAATAACAGTTTTATAATTACTATCTATGACACTTATATCTTTGTTAATAAAATTTGGTACTTCGTAATTTATTTCACCAACAGTATGTTTCGTAGTATGTTGCTTAATATTTAGATACTTAGCAATATCGTTAATTAATTTTTTAACAGGTATTGTTAAACTAACGCCGCTATTATAAACTGGTCTTTTAGTAATAGCATAAATTACGATTTGTGGATCGTCTTTAGGGAACATGCCTGCAAATGATTTTATAACTTCAATTGAACTCGTATAATATTTTTTAGTAATAGGATTAACATATTGAGCAGTACCGGTCTTACCGATAATATCATAACCATCTATTTTATAAGCCGTACCAGTAGCTATTGAACTATCACCATTAACAACGTCGTACATTAAATTTTTTATCTTGTTTACCGTTGTCGTACTAGCAACTCTTCCCAACTCTTCTTTAGTTCCTTGAAATACGATTTCGTTAGTATTGGGATTAATTATTTTATCAACAATATAAGGTTTTAACATCACACCATTATTAGAGATAGACGTTAAGGCTTGAATATGTTGGATTGGAGTGGTTGTTATACCTTGCCCAAAAGCTGCATTGGCAACCTCAATTTTATACTTAAAATTGATAGTACCAGCCGCTTCGCTGGGCAACGTAAAGTTAGTTGTCTTCCCAAAACCTAATTTATCATAATAAACTTTTAAATCATTTCTTGTTATAAACTTATCAATCATATTAGCTACTCCAACATTTGATGATAATGTATAACCACGATCAAATGTTATCGTACCCCAACCTTTACCTTTATTCCAGTCAGATATAACATCGTCACCAACTGTTAACTTACCCGATTTAAATGTTGCCTTACCATCATATGTCCCTTTTTCCATCGCTGCCATATAAGCATATGTTTTCATAGTTGAACCAGGTTCATATGCATATGAGACTAAAGGATTTAAATAACTTTCAATATTTTTTATATTAGGATTAAATGATGGTGAAGAAGCTGTTCCTAGTATCTTTCCTGTTTTAGCATCCGCAATTGTTATTAGCATCCAATCAGGTTTATACTTGGTAGCCGCTTCTTTGACTACTCTTTCGGTAAACATTTGAATATTATCATCGATTGTAAGATAGATGTCCATTCCATCTTTCTGTTCTCTTCTAATTTCTGGTATATTAGGTATTCGATAACCATTTAAATCCTTTTGATATTCTAAATATCCATCTTCTCCACTTAGTTCTTTATTATAAAACTTTTCAATTCCCATTTCACCCGTTATTTTTAAATCGTCCGCCATTTGAACATATCCTAAGGTGTATGATAAAAAATCATTATTAGGATAATAGCGCTTAAAAGTCTTAATAAAATCAATACCTGCTAATTGTAATTTTTCTATCTCTTCTTTCTTAAGTTCAGTAATGCCATAACCACCTGGTCTTAATTCTACTTGATATAAATTTTTTCTATTTAGTAATTTTAATAATAACTCTTCGCTCATATTAAGAACTGGTGATAAAGATTTGGCTGTCGCTTCCTTATCAACAACATGTTTAGGTTTTTTAGAGCCCTCACTTCGTTTGGGTGATAAATATGCGATAACCGTATATGAATCAATGTTTTGAGCTAAGATGTCACCATTAGAAGTATATATAGTTCCTCGATTAGCATATAAAATTTCCTTTTTGGTATTTCGATTATTAGCAAATTCTTTCAAATTAATACCATCAACTTTAGTTGATAAAGATAATTGTGTCATTTGAATAATAACTGTTAAAAAGAAAAGAAAAGGTATGATAAAGATTAGTTTGTTAATTCTAATTCTATTTATCATATCTTTTCCTGTTTTCATTGTAACACCTCTTAATCTATATCAATAACCTTCACATTAGCACTATTATAAGCTAATCCTTGTCTACTTGCAATAGCTTGAATATTATCGAATGATCTCAATTCGTTAACCTTCATCATAAGACTTTGATTTTTTCTTGATTTCATGCTTATTTCTCTTTTTAGTCTTTCAACCTCAATATTACTCTTTGATAACATAGCTTTTCCAAAGACACTTGATGCTGGCATAAGCACTATTAACAAAATACAAAATTTCATCATTAGTTTTTCTATCCTTAAAAATTTAACTTTTCTTCTTCTAGCCATGTTGCTCATCTCTCTTTCTTATTTTCTCAGCTACTCTTAAGGTTGCTGATCTAGCTCTATTATTGTTTTCTATTTCATCATCACTTGGCAAATATCTACCAATTAATTTTAATGCTGGTTTATATTGTTCTGGTATATTAGGTAATCCTTTAACTATTTCTGGTACATCGCTATGTCTTTTAAATACCTTCTTACAAATTCTATCTTCTAACGAATGAAACGTTATCACACATATGCGACCACCAATATTTAAAAGATCAATTGCATCTTCTAAAGACTGCTCTAATATATCTAATTCTTTATTAACTTCAATTCTTATTGCTTGAAAGACTTTTCGAGCGGGATGGCCCGCTTTTTTATATTTTTCAGGAACTCCCATTTTTATTATTTCGACTAATTCAAGTGTTGTTTCAATGGGCTTTGTTACCCGATAATCAACTATTTTCTTTGCAATACTCTTGGCATATTTTTCCTCACCATATTTAAAGAATATATCTGTTAATGCCTCAATTGAATAATTGTTAACAACATCGTATGCACTTAATTTATTATCCTTATTCATACGCATATCTAATTTAGCATTATGATGATAGCTAAATCCTCGTTCAATATTATCTAATTGAGGACTAGAAACACCTAAGTCAAAGATAATACCATCAATTTTTGTAATACCTCTTTTTGATAATTCTTGTTTTAGATTAACAAAATTAGAATGGATAATTTCATAGGATTGAGAGATGTCACTTAATACTTGTTCACTATATTGGATTGCTTCGCTATCTTGGTCAAAGGCGAATAAGAACCCCTTTTTAATTCTTTTCAAGACTTCCCTACTGTGACCAGCATAGCCAAGTGTCGCATCTACATATATTAAATTATCCCTAACATTCAAATTATCTATGGTCTCATTTAGCAATACACTCTTATGCATTATAGCTCCGTATCAAACAAGTTTTCTGCTACATCAGATAAGTTTTCTTCATTTACTTTAAAGAATTCTTCGAAACGTTGTTTTGACCATATTTCTAAGCGATCGTTTACGCCGATAATAACACATTCTTTAGTTAAATCGGCGTATCCCGCTAGTGGAGAGGTAATATTGATTCGACCCTGTTTGTCGAACTCACATTCAGTAGCACCTGATAGAAAGAATCTTGTAAATACACGGGCGTCTTTCTTTGTAAATGGTAGAACTTTAAGTTTAGATACGATGTTTTCCCATTCATTCTTTGGATAAACGAATAAGCATCCATCCAAACCTTTCGTGACTATAAATTTATCGCCTAAATCATACCTAAATTTAGATGGTATAATTAAGCGACCTTTTTCATCAATGCTATGATGATATTCACCCATTAACATAAAAAATCCCCCACTTTCTACCACATAATGCCACTGCCTACCACTATAATACTATTTTTAAAGTTATTTGTAAAGCCTTTTTGGATTATTTCTATAGATTTTACAACATAAAAAAAGTATCATAGAATTATGATACTTATAGTTAATATTAAATTTGTATTATTATTTAAAATAATGTTAATTGATTAGTTTCTGGCATGTCATCTAGGATTCCCATTATCCTCATCTTATCAATAATTGTTTGTGATACCCTAGCTCGTTTTGCAAAGTCTTCGATACTAATAAAATTACCTTTTGTACGTTCATTAATGATTTTTTTAGCAACGATATCACCTAAACCATCAATTGTTCTAAATGGCGGTATAAGTGTTTTATTATCTTCATCAATAATAAAGTTAGTTGCATCCGATTTATAAAGATCAATGTGACTTATTTTAAATCCCCTTGCAGTTAGTTCTAAAGCTGTATATAAGACATCAAGTATTGCTTCTTCTTTATTTGTTTTATCAAATCCCTTATTATTAATTTCAATAATTTTTTCCTTGATAGCATCATATCCTTTAATCATTGCTTCTATATCAAAATCATGACAACGAATACTTAAATAAGCTGCATAGTAATAGATTGGTTGATGTACTTTAAACCAAGCTACTCTACAAGCCATCATAACATATGCTACCGCATGAGCTTTAGGGAACAAATATTCTATTGTTTCACAATGATCTATAAACCAATCAGGCAGTACATCTTTAAATTTTAAAAGTTCATTATGTAATGGCACCCATCTTTCATCTTTCATCTTTGCTTTTTGTGATCTATATGATTTTCTAATATATTCAGTTATTTTAAATGCCATCACTTTATCCATACCATATTTTATAAGCATTGAAATTAATTCTTCTCTATATCCCACTATTTCATTAAATTTAGCTTTTTCACTTACTAAAAGTTCTTTCCCATTCCCTGCCCATATTCCAGTTCCGTGTGCCAGTCCACAAACTTTAACTATCTCTTCAAATGTCTTTGGCTTTATCTCTTCTGCCATTTTCATAACAAAATTAGTTCCAAATTCGGGTACTCCAATCGTTCCAACTTCACACATTATTTGTTCTTTTGTAACACCTAATACATCAGGTGATGAGAAAATACTTAAAACATCTTTATCATCTAGAGGGATTGATAAAATATCTTTGCCACTAAGATTTTGTAACATTCTAAGTATCGTTGGATCATCATGCCCTAGAATATCTAATTTTAACAAATCATCTTCCATTGGATGATAATCGAAATGTGTTGTATACCATTTTGAGGTTGGATCATCGGCTGGATATTGATAAGGTGTAAAATCTAATACATCCATATAATTTGGAATAACAACAATGCCACCTGGATGCTGACCAGTGGTTCTTTTAACCCCTGTACAACCCAAAGATAATCTTTCAATTTCAACACTACGCGGCATACTTTTACCTTTATCTTCAAAATAACCTTTAACAAAACCATAGGCTGTTTTAGCAGCTACCGTTCCAATAGTACCTGCTCTAAAAACATAATGTTCACCAAACAACTCTTTGGTATAATCATGAGCAACAGCCTGGTATTCACCCGAAAAATTTAAATCAATATCAGGAACTTTATCCGCATTAAAACCTAGGAAGGAAGAAAATGGTATATTTTGTCCCTGTTTTAAAAACATTGTTCCACATTCACAAATTTTATCAGGTAAATCAAAACCACTTCCATAAATATCTGATAATGGTTTATCATTATCATCAAATATACTTTTTTTGCAATTAGGGCACACATAATGAGGTGGAAGAGGATTAACTTCAGTAATATTACAGAAAGTTGCCACTAAACTAGAACCAACACTTCCACGACTTCCTACTAAATAACCATCATCATTTGACTTCTTAACTAATTTTTGAGCTATTAAATAGATAACATCAAAGCCGCCACCAATAATACCACTAAGCTCTTTTTCAAGACGTTCTTCTATAATCTGTGGTAATTCATCACCATATAATGAATGAGCCTTACCATAAGTTAAATCCCTAACTATTTGATCAGAATTTTCCATCTTTGGTGAT
>JAQVZV010000010.1 GCA_028708005.1 Bacilli bacterium | reverse complement strand
TTTATCAATAAATTTAATAAAAGCATCAACATCAATATAATCATTATGCGATCTTTTTTCTTTTTTACTTTTAGGACTAGAGAAATGCATTTTAGGAATATCATTACCCCAAGTCTTTACTATTCTGTCGATATATTTTTCAATTTTTTGTCCTGTATTATTACATAGATGATGATGATGCTCTAAAACCATTGGAACTTTTAATCTCTCACATAATTTTAGAGTATTACTAATATTAAATATTTTATCATCATTTTCAAGAATAATCATCTTTTGTAATTTCTCATCTAGTTTATTAAAATTATTTTCAAACCGCTTTATACTTTCTTTTTTGCCGCCTACACTGCTACCTATATGAATTATAGCTTTACTATCATAATTAAGCAATTTAAACATAGTTTGATGACTTTTCAATATACTAATACTAGAGATAACAACTTCTTCTCTAACACTATTTAAAACACAAAATTGATCAGGATGAGTATCTACTCTCATATTATTTAGTTTAATGATATTGCCAATGTGGTTAAATTTCTCTTTATATTTATTTAAATTAATTTTAACATCTTGGTGAGTTAAAAGAGGAATCAGATTAGAAGTTAAACGATAAAAAGAAATATTATTATTGATATTATAATTTAATATTATTTCTAAGTCTCTAAAATTAGATAGAATTATTTCATGAAGTTTTTGATGTGCATTTTTTAATCCTAGCTTTTTATAGTAGGCATATGTCATTGTACTAGATGCAGTGATTCCCAATTTTTTACTGATTGCAACATATCCTAGTCGTATTCTCATATTATCACCATTAATTAAAGTATTTTAAAACAATTATAATATAAAAGAGGAGAAATTAATATGAATCTTAAAAAAATAACCTTTACAGGAATTATTTTTATCTTTATCTTTAGTTTTATTACTCATAATATATATGATTGGTTTCCTAACTTTCTAACATCTATTCTATTCCCAGTAAATGAAAGTATATGGGAACATCAAAAAATGATTTTTTATACAACTATTATTTGGGGTATAGTTGAATACTTTTGGCTTAAAAAACTTAATGTTAGATATCATAATTTAATATCCGCTGTTGTGTTATCATCAATCTTTAACATTATTATTTTTATATTAATATATACTCCTATCTATATAATCTTTGGTCATGATATGATTTCAAACTTAACAATTTATTTTATAACAATCATAATTTCTCAAATAATTGGATGTTTCATTTTAAAGCAGGAGAAATTTTTGAAAAAATTAAATGAATTATCATTAATATTAGTTCCAATAATCATTATAATGTTTAGTATCCTAACATATTATCCTTTAAAAATAGATTCATTATTTTATGATAGTAGTTCTAATAAGTATGGCTTATATAATTATTATGATATGAAAAAAGTAAATCATCCTTAAAGTGATTTACTTTTTAACTTCTTCTCTTGTACTCTACTGATTGCGATGGTAGCAATTAAAACAAAGATAGTTGCTAGTCCTGTAACTATAGATATTATCCAGAAGGCTAAATCTTCAATTGGTTCCGCATAGAAAGTTCCTAACATAAAAGAAATGAAACTAATAAACCATATGGCGAAAGTCGGAAAATACTTAGTTAATGGTTTACCTTTGAATTTTTTCATTAAAAATGATGTGATCCCCGATACTCCTGCAGTAATTAATATCATCAATACTGTACACTTAGTCATCTTAATCCTCCTTGGATCTTTATAGCTTAATTATAACATGTAAAGACAAAAATAAGTAGACTATTTATTTTTTATTTGGAACAATTTATTGACTCTGCTTTACCGGGGCATTACTTTTATTCATTTTTATTATAATATTCATCGTTATCACACAGAATGTTATTAATAATCCAAGTACTTCTAGTACTTTAATAAATAAGCTGGTTGTAATTGATGGACCCCATATAAATATCAATGTAATAATCACTGACATTATGATTAATATACCTATGATTATTTGAAGAATAAATACTTTCTTGTCTTTTATATCAGTTTTAAAGATAAAATACATTAGATTTAAGGCAACAATGATGGTTAAAAGAGATAAGATCCCTTTAGGAGTATAACTAGATATTATAGATAATATTGACCAATTATACAAAGATAAGTATACCATTCCAATAAATGCTACAATAAATCCTATAATGTCTAATATCTTACATTTACCTTTATCAAAAAGTGAAGCCGGTTTCAAACTGATAATACTAAATCCTCCAACAATTGCAGTATTAATCAATATTTGGGTAGTAATATCAGGCAAATCCTCCATAAAGATAGCACATATCCCTATTATTGTTGCAACACATAAACATGCAATAATAATGCTTAAATACAACTTTTTCATTAACTCCTCCTTATATTATGAAGTACTATTATAAATAGAGTTTAACATAATATAAAAGAGTTTACAATTAGGTATATATAAAATGTTTGATTGCTTAACATATATAACGCTATAAGTTGTAAACTCTTGTTTATTCCAATATTCTATTGCTTCAATTTAGACTTCTGTGTTTCATTAAATGATATAATACAGCCGCAATATTTTTGTCTATATAATTCTAATTCTTTAGCTATCGCTTGCCCTTCTCTAAAACCTTCTCTAAAATCTTGATAATAGAATTTAATACCATATTTTAAGGCATATTGATTTCCAAGTTCTTTAATTAATTCGTGATTTTGATACGGACTAACAAGTAAAGTTGTAGTAAAAGCATCAAATCTATTTTCTTTAGCATAAGCTGCTGTTTTGTCTAATCTTAGACGATAACACATATCACATCTATGATCATTATTACCTGTATAATTTCGCCATCTATCTTCCATATATTCATCTATATATTCAACTTTTAAGTTCATTATATCAGCATATCTCTTTACAGTGTCTAATCGTTTTTGATATTCATCTAATGGATGAATATTTGGATTATAAAAGAAACCTGTCACATCAATCTTATCTTTTTTAAGTAATGTCATAGGATATGTCGAACATGGCGCACAACACATATGCATTAATAACTTCATTGTTATCCTCTTTTCTTATAAAACAATAAAACTAAGTTACTACTTTATTGTTTTTTGTTTTTATTTCACCTACAACCCATATTATCATAGGAATAATTATTTGAAAAGGAAAAGCATATATATGATAAATTTTTATAAAATCAAACATTTGAAAAACATTTGAAAATTGAGTTAATGATAATGTTATGATTAAAAGTCCAACGGGTAAAGCTAAATTTTTATAATTTTTAATATTAAATAATTTAGCCATTCCTTTTGCTCCCACTATTAAACAAATAGTAACTTTGGTTATTTCAGCTAATACAAAATTGATTGTAATAACGCCTTCAATTCTACTTAAAAATTCACCCAATTCTATTATTCTAGCAGCTGTAAAGGTTGGAAAGTATGATAATGTCATAAGTGGGGTTCCCAGAATAAGTAGATTACGGAAAATAATTATTAATAAGGTAAAACCCGCAATTATAAGGGATGATATATATATTTTATATGAACTATCTGTTTTTTTAAAAAAATCTGCTAGTGGTAGTATTAATACTGTTTCAGCTAATGGGAAAGCTAGTATTTTAAATCCCCCATCAAATACCTTTTTAAAACTGTGTTCCATAATAGGAAAAAGATTGTTAATATTATAATCACCAATGGATAGTATTAAAGTAATAATAACCATTATTAAAATAATTGGCAAAACAAAGATACCCCATTTTCCTAATATTTCAATATTCATTTTAGCCGTGTATACTGCAATGAAGATGATTGAAATCATAACAATAATTTGCGGTGTGTGAAGCAGAATTGAAATCTCAGCATATTCAGAAAAGTTTCGCAAAACTAACGATCCTAAATGAATAGCATACCAGGTAATCATAATATTAATGATTGTGCCGCCTACTTTACCTAATAATCTTTCAGTAATATTATATAGGCTTTCCCCTGGAAAAAGTTTAATAATTCTAGCATACATAAGAACTAATGGTAAAGATAAAATAATCCCTATAATAAGAGAAATCCAAGAATCTTGTTTCGGTTCAGTATTTAGTCCAAGAATGATTGTGCTACCAAAGATAAATAAAACAATAACGGATATTGCTTGTCTTGAGGTCATGCTTTCCTTTCTCATAACATTCTCTCCTTTTTATAATAATTAACTTAGAATATGCTTTTAATAAACGCTTTAATTGCATTTGCTGGGCTAGGAATAGAAATATCGAAACTATTCAATACAAGAATAATAAAGGTAAAAACTAAGATGCTAAAATAAGTTAAGGTTTGTTTTTTATCTCTTTTTCTAAGTAAAGGAAGAAAGTCAAAAACAATTATAAAGCCATATAAAAATAAAATAATTGTAAAAATCACTATCTCACCCCTTTATTTAGTAAACCCAGTGTTCATAACTTTGACCTTAGATGTAACATCTAATTCTATCTCCATGAATACCTCATCCCAATTATTTTTTAGTTTTTTCCATAAAAGTGGATCATGCCTATAAACTAAGTTGCCAAAACCAAAAATGTCAGTATTAATTTCCTTTTGAGCTTTCGCTACCAATTGTTTAATATTTTTAACTATTAATGATTCTGCTTTTTTTTCAGCTTCATCTATTTCTTTTTTGCCTACTGCTTTTAAGCGATCACTAGCATCATGCAAATCTACTTTTGTTATAGTTGTTATTTCAATTTTGATTTTATTATTATTGTAAGAATATTTTTTTGATGTTCTATTTTCACTAATCTTTAACGCAATATTATCTTTTCCGCTATTATCTGTACTTAATGATATAACACCGCCATTAACTTTATCGGCAATAAAGAGAAAGTATTTGCTATCGATAGAATCTATATAATAAATTAATTTATCATCTTTAAAAACCCCTATTCCATTTAATTCAGGCGTAATTATGTCATCATTTTTAACTAGATGAAAGGCAGGTGCTACTAAAGAGGCCCCTGGCTCTCTAAGCGTATTAAATGCTTCATATAAGAATAAAGGTTTGGTTGATGAGGTAACGTCATTATCATTATCAATTATTTTTCTTACTTCATAAGCGGTAGAGGGATTATCAATACCTTTAGCATTCAATATTTGTTTAGCTGTTTCTTCTTGAGATATAATAATATTTGTTTTTTCTCTAATTTCAGCATCACCTATTAAGGCATTTATAATTGCCCCAATACCTTCTGTTTTAGCTATTTCGTTACTAATAACAATAGTTTTCATATCACTAAAGTATAATTTATCAACAACTCTTTTCTTAGCATTTCTAATAGTGTCTAAAAGATTCTTTCCTGTCGCTTCAATTAATTTTGTTTTAAACCCCTCTTCTTTTGTTGATTCCATCAGACTTATAGTTTCAAAAGTAAGTTCATAATTTTGGGTTTGTTGATTCTTATCAATAGCAATGCCTGTTACAATTGTCATTTCGTCTATTCCAATGTAATCCCAACATCCAGTTAGTGAAAGGCCTAGTAGCAACGTCATTATGGTCCATTTGATTTTATTATACATTTTGTTTAGCCTCCGTTTGTTGCATACGTATTTGATTCTTGGTTATTTGTTTAGGCCGCTTTTTCATTTGCCACCAAGGGGCTCTAAATATGGTGTCTTTTAGGGTTTGATATTTAAATTCACCTGTAAGATTTATTTGTGAAATACCAAATGACTTTAGATTAAGAGTATGAATAATAATATATGAAAGCCCTATTGTTAAACCAAACAACCCAAGGGTAGTAGATAAAAGAAGAAGCATTATTTGAAAAATAATAATAGGTGCATTTAACTTTGGTATTAGAAGACTAGTAATCCCTGTAAAAGTTACGATAATAATCATAGGACCGGCAACTAATTTAGCCTCTACAGCGGCTTGACCTATTACAATTGCGCCTACAATAGGCAGTGACTGTCCAATCCCCTTCGGCATCCTTTCCCCCGCTTCTTTTAATATGTCAAAGACAGTAAGTAAAACAATCATCTCTAAAGTTGTTGGCAAAGGAACCGTCTGCCTTTCTAAAGCTATATTTATAAACAACGGCGTAGGTAATAATTCTTGATGGAAAGCGATAATTGCAAGATAGAAGGCGGGAACTGTAATGGAAAAAAAATATCCCAATATACGTAAGATTCTTACAAACGATGTATAATAAAAATTCATATAATAATCTTCGCTTGTTTGAAAGTTTTCAACAAAAAAATAAGGGATTGTGAGCACAATGGGCGAACCATCTAAGACAATTGCAATTCGCCCCTCCAACAATTTTCCTACCACCACATCAGGTTTTTCAGTATATCCTGTTGTACGATACGGTGAAAAGCGATTATCTTTAATTAGTTCTGTTATATAGTTAGTATCAATAACGCCATCAATCTTTATTTTTTTAAGACGTTTATATAATTCTGTCAGTATTTTATTATCAACGATACCATCAATATAGCAAATACAAGCTTGAGTGTTTGTCTTATCACCAAAACTTAAATATTTAAATTTTAGTTTATTTGTACGAAGTCTTCGACGTATTAATGATAAGTTTGTTGGAAGAAATTCAATAAATCCTTCCCTAGGACCAATAAGTATTTTTTCATTTTCTGGTTCTGTAAGAGAGCGTGCTTCAAACTTTTTAACATTTAAAATTAATACCTCTGCTATTCCATCAATAAATAAAATCACATCACCATAGGTAACACTTTCAACGATATCTTTGATTATCTTTGTTTTCTTTATATTGTATAATTGAATGATCCGCTTTGCTAAATGATCAATTAAAGTATCATCTTTCTTTATATTTTTAGATATCATTAATGGTTTTATTATACTTTCATTTATAATATTAGGATTTATCAAGCCCTCACAATACGCAATAGCACAACGAAAGCTGGGATTAAAATTATTTTCTATCTCTCTTATGATAAATAAGTCATCATCAACAAATAATTCCTTCATATATGAAAGATTATCTTTCAAGTTATTAAAAAGTGTTCCTTTATTTAAACTGTTATTAATTTGTGACACTTTTTTATCAATAATTTTCTTTTTTTGTTCTTTTCTATCTTTAGCCATATCAATACCTCTATTTGAATATATTATCGTTTATATTATTGGTAAATAAAGGCAAAATATACTAATATTTGAATCAAAAAAACCCAATATTAGTTGAGGCTTATTAACACATTGTGCTATACTTTGTGTAGGAGGTACTAATGAAGATAGAATATGAGGCTACTATTTTAGAAATTGACAAAGACTCATTTGAAAAGCAATTACAAAAAATGGGTGCTATAAAAAAAGGAGATTATTTCCAAAAAAGATATACATATAATTTCAATCCTATAATCGAGAACAAATGGATTAGGCTTAGAACTAATGGCGAAAAAACAACATTAACTATAAAAAAACTTGCAAATGAAAATATCATAGGTGGAACTGAAGAATTAGAGATTGCTGTCTCTGATTTCGAAAAGACTAATAAGCTATTAAATGAATTAGGTTATAATTCAAATCATTATCAAGAAAATAAAAGAACAACTTATATTTTGAATGATATTGAAATTGATATTGATACATGGCCATTAATTCCTACGTACGCTGAGATTGAAGGTAGGAGCGAAAAGGAAGTCAATCAATTTATTGATAAATTAGGAGTTGATAAGACAAAAATTACCACTTTGGGTGTCACATCAATATACTATGAAAAATATAATATTGATATTGATAAAATAGAAGTATTAAAGTTTACTGAATAAAATAATATATTTATACAACTGTGGATAAATAAAAATAACCCGTAAGTTTTTCTTACGGGCTTTTTATTTTTATTTTCTATTTAGCTTTTTCATCTTCGTTAATTAATAAATTAATTACAATGCCTACAATACAAGCTAAAGACATACCTGATATGGTTAGTGAAAAATCTCCACTAACGAATGATAAAGCTGCTCCTCCTAACCCTAATACTAACATTGAAGAAGCTATAATGATATTTTTAGGTTTATCAAAATCAATTTTATTTTTAATTAATACTTTTAACCCGTTAATGGCTATAAAACCATAAAGAAGTAATGATACTCCTCCTAATACTTGGCCTGGTATGGTTGATACAATAGCGGTAAATTTAGCAAAGAAAGCCAAGATGATTGAGATAATAGCAGCCCCAATAATGACAATAATAGAAGCTACTTTAGTCATCCCAACAACACCTGTGTTTTCCCCATATGTGGTATTAGCAGGTCCACCAACAAGACCAGCAATAAAGGTTGCTAAGCCATCACCCATTAAGGTGCGATCTAAACCTGGATCTTTAATTAAATCTTTACCAATTATTTCGCCTAATACGGTGTGATCACCAATATGTTCAGCAATTGTTACAATAGCAACCGGTATTATAATTAATAGACCAGATGCCACAGGAGTATAATCTTTAAAAGGGATGATTAAGTTGGGGACACCAAAGAAAGGCGCCTCAGCTACTAATCTGAAATCAACCATTCCTAAGATAATAGCGGCCACATATCCTGATACTATACCAATAAAAAATGGAATAATTTTAATAAATCCTTTACCTTTAATAGTAATAATCGCCGTCGTTAAAAAGGTAACTAATGCTACTATAAGCCCTTTCCACTCTAACGTACTATCTGATGTAATACCTATTTGTGAGATGGCAGCAGGAGCTAAACCTAGACCAATTATCATGATCATCGGTCCAATGATGATTGGTGGTAATAATTTTGTTAACCAATCCTTCCCGGCAATCTTAATAATATAAGAAACTATTACGTATACCAGGCCCACCGCCATAATACCAGTCATAATGGCTGGTACACCGCCTTTACTATGTGCAATAATCATTGGTGTAATAAAAGCGAATGAACTACCTAAGTATACTGGTGACTTCTCTTTAGTACATAAAATATATATTAATGTACCAACTCCCGAAGTAAATAATGCTACCGCTGGTGATAGTACTTGTTGCCCCACTCCAGCGTTAACTAATGCAGGGACTAAGATAGTTGCACCAAACATAGCAAATACATGCTGAATTGATAAAATAAGACCCTTACTAAATGTAGGCTTTTCATCAACATCTAAGATGAGTTTTTTCTTTTTCATACTTTCCTCCTTCTAGTAATGTGAAGGCATAATAAAAACCACTAACAAACAGTTAGCAGTTTATAATTAATATAATAATGATAAAATAGAAAAACAAAGAAATAGCAAATGCTTTTATATTAAATAATATTTCTTTCAAACTTCCTACCTTATTCATACTTCACACCCTAAATAAAGATACATTATTTCTTATATATTGTCAAGTATCATTATTAGATTTTTCTCATACTTTTAATATAATTATTACCGTATTCTTTTTAATAATCTAATACAAACGTGGTAATACTATAAAAAATGAGGGTTATTATGGAAAAATTAGGAACTGATAATCAAAAAACTATTAAAATTATAAAGACTCAAACAGGTAGTAGTCCAGATATTATCATTAAAGAAATGCAAGTATGTGATATAAAGGTTGCTATTGTTTTTAATGAGACACTATCAGATAAGTCTATTATTAATGATTTTGTTTTAGAATATTTAGAAGAATTGGAGTTAAGTGACTTAGATACTTCAAATTTATTTGAATATCTTGAAAAACACATACCAACTCGGGAATTTAACACTTTTAAAATACTAGATCCTTGCAAACCGTTGAAAAATGGTTATTTTTTTGTCAAATTTGCTAACTTTTTATTGCGTAATGTATAGTAATATGGTATAATTATTATAGTAAAGGAGCGGTATAAATGCGGTTAACTCTTTCTAAATCTAAAAATTCAATCTCTTTTTATATAATTAAATCTGTTACCATTAACGGTAAGAGAACTTCTAAAATTTTTGAAAAACTCGGTACTCTAGAAGAAGTAAAACTTAAAGCTAAAGGGAAAGATCCCTATGTATGGGCTAAAGAATATCTTGACATGATTAATAAGGCTGAAAAGGAGAACAACAAAGATATTGTTGTTAGATTCTCTAAAAATAACTCACTCAAGCAGGACCAAAAACTCTTATTCAATGGTGGTTATTTGTTTTTGCAAAATATTTATTATGATCTCGGTTTAAATGATATTTGTGATAAAATTTCTAATAAATATCAATTTAAATATGATTTAAATAATATTTTATCTAATTTAATTTATTCTAGAGTTATTTATCCTTCTTCTAAACTTAAAACCTTAGATCTTTCCAAGCAATTTATTGAACAACCTAATTTTGATTACCAACACATTTTAAGAGCTTTAGAAGTTATAAGTAAAGAAATAAATTTTATTCAATCTGAACTTTATAAAAATTCTTTGAAAATTTCTAAACGTAATGACAAAATATTGTTTTATGATTGTACTAATTATTATTTTGAAATTGAAAATGATGATGATTTTAGAAAGTATGGCAAGAGTAAAGAAAATAGACCTAACCCTATTGTTGGTATGGGATTATTCTTAGATGGTGATGGTATACCTCTTGCTTTTAGTACATTCCCTGGCAATACAAATGAACAAGTAACTTTAAAACCTCTAGAAGAGACTATTATTAATGATTTTAATAATTCAAAGTTTGTTGTTTGTACTGACGCCGGTCTTGCATCAACATCTAACCGAAAATTTAATAATACTAATAATAGAAGATTTATTACTACCCAATCATTAAAAAAACTTAAATCATTTATTAAAGATTGGTCCTTAGATTTATCTAAAGATTGGAAACTTCCAGGTAGTAATAAAACATATGATATTTCTAAATTAAAGAATGATGAACAATTAATTAATGCTTATTATGATAAAACTTTCTATAAAGAAAGATGGATTAAAGAAAACGACTTAGAACAAAGGTTAATTATTACTTTTTCTTCTAAATATCAAGAGTATCAAAAAAGAATAAGAGAAAAACAAATTTCTAGAGCTTTAAAGATTATAGATAAAAACCCAAAAAATATTAAAACAAATAATGAAAACGATCCTAAAAGGTTTATTGAAAGTATCTGGGCTACTGCTTCTGGCGAAGTTGCTTCAAAAAATCACCATATATTAAACCACGACAAAATTAATGATGAATCTAAATATGACGGACTTTATGCAGTATGTACCAACTTAGAAGATCCAGTAGAAGAAATAATCAGAATAAATAAACAAAGATGGGAAATAGAAGAAAGCTTTAAAATAATGAAATCAGAATTCAAAGCGAGACCGGTATTTCTTTCTAGAGATGATAGAATTAGCGCTCATTTTACTGTTTGTTTCTTATCACTGATAATATTTAGATATTTAGAAAAAAAGCTACAAGAACAATATACAGCTGCGGAAATTGTTGAAACGCTAAGAAATTATAATTTTAGAGAAATACCTGGGTATGGATATATACCAACTTATACATATAGCAATGTAATAAAAAAGTTTAATGAGACTTTCGACTTTGATACCGCAAAAGAAATTGTTGACTATAAGAATTTCAAAAAAATTTTTGCGCACACAAAAATATAAAAATGTTACGCACTTTTTATCCCAAATCAAAACCCCTTAAACCCTTATACATAAAGGCTTAGGAGGTTTTTTGACTTTAGAAAGTGTCAAAGATGAGGATATAAATAGTATATATTTTTTTAATTATGCAGTAGTGGAAAATAAAAAAGGGTCTATGCCCTTTTATATATTCTTCGATATAAACTATGTTTATTCTTCTTCTCCTGGATATAATTCTTTCTCAACAATAGGAAATAATTCTTCTATTAAGCCTTCTTCTACTTCAACATATGTATCTTGTCCATCCTTGTTTTTATCAACCTCAAAAACATAGATTTGACCATCGCTCATTTCTTCATCGTCACAGTCGCATTCTTCATCACAATCACATTCATATT
>JAQVZV010000123.1 GCA_028708005.1 Bacilli bacterium | reverse complement strand
GGGTTGTACATCCTAATGTTTTAAAAATGAGTGGTTATGATCCTGAATTATATACCGGATTTGCTTTTGGTATGGGTGCTGAGAGAATGGCGATGCTTAAATACGGTATTACTGATGTTAGAACTTTTTATAATAATGATTTGAGAAGTATTAAACAATTTGACCGAAGGGATGGTGAATAAGATGAAAATAAGTTTGCATTGGCTTAATGATTATGTCGATATAAAGAATGAAAATCCTCGTGACATGGCTGAAAAAATAACAAGAGCTGGCGTAAATGTTGAAGGAATTAAGATGTTTGATATAGATAAACTAGTAGTTGGTTATGTCGAGGAAAAGAATAGTCATTTTAATTCAGATCATCTTAGTGTTTGTAAGGTCAATTTGGGTAATGAGACGGTTCAAATTGTCTGTGGCGCGCCTAACGTTGATAAAGGGCAAAAGGTTATTGTGGCTAAAGAAGGTGCTATATTACCAGGTGCTTTTGAAATTAAACCAGTTACTATTAGAGGAGTTGAATCTAATGGTATGATCTGTGCTTTATATGAACTTGGTTTAGAAGAAAAAGAAGTTAATGAGCATAAAGGCATCCATGTATTGCCTGATGATGCGGAGGTGGGAACAAATCCAATTACATATTTAGGGCTTGATGATATTGTATATGAATTAGATTTAAATCCTAATCGAAATGATTGCTTAAGTCATTTAGGTTTTGCATACGAAACAGCTGCTGTGTTAGGGAAAAATGTTGCGTTACCTATTACTGATACTAATCCAATACAAGATAATATAAAAGATATTCTTAATCTTAGAGTAGATACTGATAATTGTTTGATGTATAAAGCAAGAGTAGTAAAGGATGTTATTATTGGAGAATCACCTGATTTTATTAAGAAACGATTGATGTCAGCAGGGATGAGACCTATCAATAATGTAATTGATATAAGTAATTACGTTATGCTTGAATATGGTCAACCACTTCATTTCTTTGATAAAGATAAAGTTGATGGCAACATAGTTGTTAGAATGGCCAAAGATAATGAAGTTGTAGAAACAATTGATCACAATAAAAAAACACTAACTAAAGATGATGTTGTTATTACTAATGATAGTGATGTGATTGCTATCGCTGGTGTTATGGGATGCTCTAATAGTGAAATAGATAGTAATACCAAAAACATTTTAATAGAAAGTGCTATTTTTAATCCATATAATGTTCGTTATACTTCACTTAGACTTGATTTAAGGAGTGAGGCTTCACTTCGCTTTGAAAAGGAATTAAATTATGAATATACCCTAGAGGCATTAAATAGAGCGTGTTATTTACTTGAAAAATATGCTTCTGGTAAAGTTTTAAATGGTATTATTGTTCATGATATAGTATCTAAAGATCCTAAGATAGCAGTTGTGTCAAGAGATAGAATAAATGCTGTTTTGGGAATGGAATTAAGCCATGATAATATTATAGATGCTTTTAAAAGATTAGGGTTTAAGTTTGAAGAAAAAGATGATATTTATACTGTTATAATACCAAATCGAAGAATGGACGTACATATTAGAGAAGACTTAATTGAAGAAGTTGGGCGTTTATATGGATATGATAATATTATCAGTAAACAACCAATTTGTTCTATCAAGAGAGGTAGTTATAATGCTCAAACATTATTTCGTAAACAAATATCAAAACGTATGCGTGCTTTAGGTTTAGATCAAGTTATAACTTATTCACTTATTAGTGATGAAGAAAATAATCTATTTAATTATAATTTCAAAGATAATATTAAATTACAATTACCTATAAGTGCTGATAAGAATATTCTTCGTAGGTCTATTATTCCATCATTATTAAAAGTAATTGATTATAATTGGTCTAGACAAGTCAAAAATATAAATATTTATGAAATTAGCAATGTCTATTCTAAAGATAAAGATGAGTATATAGAAGAGACCAAACTTGCTATGGCAATGTTAGGCAATTACATAAATAATAATTGGCAACATAACAATATTGAAGTAGACTTTTATGTAATAAAGGGAATTATTGAAAATGTTCTAACATATTTGGGCTTTGAAGATAGATATGACATAAGATTCAAGAATAATTTGCCTAATGAATTACATCCTGGTATCAGTGCTGAAATATTTATTGATAATGAATCAGTTGGATATTTTGGTAAGGTTCATCCTCATATCAGTAAATTGCCTATTTTTGTAGGGGAAATAAATATTAGTCAGTTATTTAATAAAAGAGTGGGTAAGATTAAGTATAATGAATGTTCTAAATATCCATCTATATTAAAAGATATCGCCTTTATTTTTGATAAAAAAATAGAAGTTGCTGATATCATTAAGGTTATTAAAAAATCTGGTGGAAAGATATTAGAGAATGTTGATGTTTTTGACGTATATATCGGTAATAATATTGAGGATGATAAAAAATCAATAGCGTTATCACTAACATTTACGGACATAAATAAAACATTAACTGATGATGAAGTTAATTCTGTATTAAATAATATTATTAACGAAGTATCAACTAAATTAAATGGCCTGCTTCGAGACAAGTAATTATTTAAAGTGCTTTAAGAGAATGTGCAGAATGTTATTTTTCTCATTGTCATCACTAGCATTCCAAATGATTTCAAAGAAAAAGCCTAAACCAGGGAGCGTTATATCGTCTCCCTTTTTTAATGATTCTTCAATACTCTGTCTTATATCATCTATAGTTGCATCTTTAAAATTATTTTCAATATATTTTCTTATATCGATATTCATAAAATCACCTATCAATAGTTTGAGTAAAAATGGGAAAATTATGTATACACAAATAAACAAAAGTATGTTATCATATAGTTATATAGATAGGAGGAAATCAAGGAAATGTG
>JAQVZV010000122.1 GCA_028708005.1 Bacilli bacterium | reverse complement strand
GAGACAAAAGAAAGCAAGTGATTGATCGCATCGCCGCGGCTATATTTTTACAAACATTTATTGATACAGAAAGGAACAAATAATATGGAAAAAGAACAAAACACATTTACAGTAGTTAATGATGCTGGCGAAGAAGTTATCTGTGAAGTATTATTTACTTTTGAATCAGATGAAACTAAGAAAAACTATATTGTTTATACCGATAATACCCTTGATAAAGATAAAAATATAAAAGTTTATGCATCAATCTTTAATCCCGATAAAGAAAACTCACCCTTAACTCCAATTACGAGTGAAAAAGAGTGGGAAGTTATCCAAAATATTTTAAAGAGTTTACAAGAAAAATAAAATACTAGGAGGATTTATATGAGATTTTTTAGAAATACAATGGTATGTCTAATTATCTTTTTTATTGTAGCTATTCTATCCTTTTGTGGCTTTTACTATTATGGTATCAGTCCCGTAGGCAATAGTGATAAAAAGATAACCGTAGATATTCCATATGGCAGTAGTCGTGATGAGATTGCTTCTATTTTAAAAGATGAAGACTTAATTAGAAATGCCACCATTTTTACTCTTTATTTAAAACTAAATGGCATTGAAACTCTTCAAGCTGGCACTTATAGCTTTACCAAAAATATGAATCTAGAAACTATTGTTGATAAAATAGTCAATGGTGAAATACTAGGCGCCTCAACTACTATGACTTTTAAAGAAGGTAAAACAATTAGTGATTTAGCTACCTTAATTGCTTCCAAAACCGACTATACTGAAGAAGAATTTATTGCTTTAGCGGCTAATAAAGAATATCTAACTGAACTAATAAAAGATTATTGGTTTTTAACTAACGATATTCTAGACGATGGCCTATACTTCCCTTTAGAAGGTTATTTGTTTCCTGATACTTATGATATTTATAATTTAACTTTAAAACAAATTATTGAGATTCAACTTGATAACACCAAGAAAGTGCTTGATGATTACAAAACCGAAATAGAAGCATCAAAATATAACATTCATCAGATTATGACGATGGCATCCATGGTTGAATTAGAAGGTAATAACGACTCTAATCGTGCTGGTATCGCTCGCGTTTTTTATAATCGTTTAGACGATGGTATATCACTAGGTAGCGATGTAACTGCACACTATGGTGTTCAAAAAAGCATGAGTGAAGAAATAACTCAGGCTGAACTAGATGCTGATAATCCTTACAACACTAGAAACACTAGTTTTGCCGGTCTACCTCTTGGTCCCATCAGTAATCCCAGTGAAAGTTCAATTGAAGCAGCTTTGAATCCAACCGACAGTAATTATAATTATTTTATGGCTGATAAAAACGGCAAGATATATTTTTCCAAAACATTAGCCGAACAAACTGCTAAAATCAAAGAATTAAAAGAACAAGGTTTATGGTTTACATATGATTAATGATATCAAACAATATGCCAAATTAAATAACGTTCCCATCATGGAAGATGATGGTATAAATTATCTAATTAATTTTATTAAAACTAATAATATTAAATCCATTTTAGAAATAGGTAGTGCTATTGGTTATTCCGCCATTATGATGGCTATGATTGATAATAATATTAAAATAACTACCATTGAAAAAGATAAAAATCGTTGTTTGGAAGCCGTTACCAATATTAACAATTGCCAACTAACTAATCAAATTAAAGTTATATATGGCAATGCTTTAGATGATATTGAAATAAATAATACTTTTGATTTAATCTTTATTGATGCTGCTAAAAGTAAATCGCAAACTTTTTTTGAAAAGTATCAATCATATTTAAATCCCAAGGGCATTATCATAACTGACAATATAAATCTTCATGGTTTAGTTAAAGATTCATCTTTAACAAAAAACAAAAATACTTTAAAATTAATAAATAAAATAAAAAGTTATATCGATTTTTTAAAAACCAATAACCATTTTATAACTGAGTTTATCGATATCGGTGATGGTCTAAGCATATCAAGAAAGAAGTGATTAAATGAAACTAATGGTCAGTCCTAGTAAAATTGAAGATTTTGACCACTTAATTGATTTAAATATCAATTCTTTTTTATTAGGATTTAAGCACCTAAGTCTTTATCACAATTTTTATATTGATATCAATGAATTAAAATCCATTGTTGCCAAATATCCACATATTGAATTGTATATTTCTTTAAACAAGTTAATGCACAATTATGATTTGGAGTTATTGCGCAGAACTCTTAACGATCTATCTAAATTAAAGATAAATGGAGTCCTATATGATGATGTAGCTGTTTTAAATATTGTTAAACACTTAAAGTTAGATATTAATTTAATTTGGGCTGCGACCCACCAGGTTACTAATTATCATACTATTAACACGTTAAAAAATAATATTGATGGCGCTCTAATTTCTAGTGAAATCTCCTTGGATGAAATACTTGAAATTAGAAACAATACTAAACTAGATTTAATTGTTCCTATTTTCGGTTATCAAATTATGACCACTTCTAAACGAACTTTAATTACTAATTATCAAAATCATCTAAAAATAAATATTAGAGATGATTTGTATTATCTTAAAGATGAGGACCATATTTATCCGGTTATTGAAGATGAAAATGGCACCCACATTTTAACTGCCGACATTTTAAATGGAATTGACGAAGTTAATCTTTTAGAAGAACAAAAAATAAATTATCTATATCTTAGTTCGCTCAATTTAGAAAGCACATTATTTAATCAAGTTGTGGCTTTTTATCAAGATCGTCTTAATGATAAAAAAATAGATATTGCTAACTTAAATAGTTTAATTCCCAATAACGATAGTATGTTTTTGTATAAAGAAAGTTATTTTAAGGTGAATGCCAATGACTAAGCATAAACCCGAATTGTTAGCA
>JAQVZV010000121.1 GCA_028708005.1 Bacilli bacterium | reverse complement strand
CAAACCCTAAGGTTAAAATAATTCCCACCACTAATGGCATAAAAATTAATAATGGAAAATCAATTCCAATAAAACTTGATATTATTATGAATAGACTAGAACATAACACTAAGAATAATTTTTCACGCTTCTTAAAATATGTAGCAATTTTATTAACTAAAACTCTTAACGCGCCCGTTCCATTAAGAATACCATAAAATATTCCTAAGAATACTATAAATAATACATTTTGGCCAAACCATAAAAGCAGCATTGATGCGTAGTAAAAGAAATCCCATATACCAGTTGGGTTTATTGCTCCAAGCACTAAAACACCAGCATCATTATAATTAGTTGATGGGACAACCCATGTTAGTAAAAATATTACGCCAACAGCTATGATAAATGATAGCCATAAATTCTTGTTTTTCATAAACATCACTCCTTATTTTTTGTCTTTCATATGAGGAAATAATATTACCTCTCTTATACTTTGGGCGCCAGTTATTAACATTACTATTCTATCTATTCCCATACCAAGACCACCTGTCGGTGGCATACCATATTCTAATGCTTCGACAAAATCCTCATCCATTTCATTAGCTTCTTCATTTCCAAGATGACGTTCCTGCAACTGACTTTCAAAACGTTCCCTTTGATCGATAGGATCGTTTAATTCAGTAAAGGCGTTTCCATATTCATCGCCACAAATAAATATTTCAAAACGTTCAGTGAAACGTTCATCTTTGCTTTTTTTAGCTAGCGGGCTTATTTCTAGTGGATGTCCATATATAAATATAGGCCCTACCAGTGTGTCCTCAACATACTTTTCAAAGAAAGCATTAATTATGTGACCCACTTTAAAGTGAGGTTCTACTATAATGTCGTGTTCTTCTGCTAATTTTTTGGCTTCAGCGAAATCCATTTCTTTGAAAAAATCGATTCCACAAGCATTCTTTATTGCATCAACCATATGCATTTTAGTAAAAGGCTTACCAAAATCTATCGTTTTTCCCTTCCACTCAACTTCATAAGTCCCTAACATCGTATAAACTACATGTTTCAATATATTTTCGCTTAATCGCATCATTCCTTCCATGTCACTATAAGCCTTATATACTTCAATAGTGGTAAATTCCGGATTGTGAGTGCGGTCCATACCTTCGTTTCTAAATAAACGGCCTATTTCATAAACAGCATCCATACCACCTACTATAAGTCTTTTCAATGGTAATTCAGTTGCAATTCGTAAATACATGTCTAAATCAAGGACATTATGACGGGTAACAAAAGGCCTAGCTGCTCCACCACCTAATATTGTTCCCAATATAGGCGTTTCAACTTCTGTATAGCCCAAACCATCAAGGTATTCTTGTATTGTCCTTATTATTTTAGGCCTCATAAAAGCTATCCTTCTAGCTTCATCATTTACAATTAAATCAACATAACGTCTTCTAAAGCGTTCTTCAACATCAACCAAACCGTGATACTTATCAGGTAATGGTCTTAAAGCCTTTACAAGATGGATATACTCAAATGCCTTAACACTTAATTCTCCCATATGAGTTCTAAAAACTTTACCTTTAATCCCTACAATATCACCTAAATCAGCCTTGCCAAACATTTCATATTTATCTTCACCAATATTATCTATCTTTACATAAACTTGAAGTTGACCATATTTATCTTGAATATTCATGAAGCCTGCTTTGCCTTTGCCTCTTTTTGTCATGATACGTCCTGCTATTGACACTTCTATATCTTTAGCTTCTAATTCTTCATTACTAAATGAATCATATAAATCTTTTATTTCTTTAGAATTAGAGGTTATCTCATAAGATGAACCAAATGGATCAATTCCCATGTTTTTAAGTTCATTCATTTTTTCTCTTCTTACTAATTCTTGTTCTTTGAACTCCCTCATTTTATCACCTAACAATATTCTATAACATAATCCCATTAATGTAAAGAATAAAAAGAAATTACGCCACTAAAAAAAGGCAACTTTTATTGCCTCTCTTAAACTAAATATCTAAAATTTGCTTCTTTTTAGCTTCATATTCTTTATCGGTAATCATGCCCTGATTTCTCAATTGATCTAATTTCCTTATTTCATCAAAGTAATCATTATTCTCATTATAGGTTTTTCTATCCATTGTAAAGTAAAAAATTAACCCTAAAATACCAGCGAGAAAAGTAAAACATAAAAAGAAAATAGACCACCCTAAAATCGATCTCTTCTTTCCCATAATCTCTTCATCTGATAGATTAGAATAACCAAATACAGAAATACCACCCACCAAAAGAGGGAGGCCAATAATAATACCTATAATAGTAAAACACCAAACTAAACCTACAACAAGGGCAACTATCCCCGATACTTTTAATAACGTTTTTTCCATTTCGTTTCCTCCTTAACAAAATTATATCATATTCTCTATATTAATAATTACTTTTCAACTTCTTCAGATACTCTTTTAATAAATTTATAGTAATATTATAATCCTTGGTTTTATATATTTGTTCTTTGATTTCTTTGCCTCCAGGTAAGCCCTTTAAATACCAAGCAATATGGCCCCTAATTTCTAAAACAGCTTGTTGCTTGGTTTTTGTTGTTGTTAAATATTTTAAGTGTTTTATAGCCATGTTTATTTTGTCTTCATAATTAATGTTAACGTATGATTGCTCACCATTTAGCAATTGAACGGTTTCCCTTATAAGCCACGGGTTGCCTAAAACACCTCTACCAATCATGACTGCATCACAACCTGTTTCGGCAATCATTCGTTTTGCATCTTCTGCTTTCTTTATATCACCATTACCAATGACAGGTATTGATACGGCATCTTTTACTTCTTTTATTATATGCCAATTGGATTGGCCGCTATAACCTTGAGCTCTTGTTCGAGGATGAATAGTTATAGCACTAGCGCCAGCCTTTTCACATATCTTAGCCACCTCTACAGCATTAATATTATT
>JAQVZV010000120.1 GCA_028708005.1 Bacilli bacterium | reverse complement strand
TTCAATGTATTTCCGATATTCATTTAATGTTGTTGCCCCAACACAGTGAATTTCACCTCTTGCAAGCATTGGTTTTAACATATTTGATACATCTAGAGCACCTTCTAGTTTACCAGCTCCTACAATCACATGAATCTCATCAATAAACATGATTATTTGACCATTACTATCCTTAATTTCCTTCAGAACAGCCTTAAGACGTTCTTCAAATTCACCTCGGTATTTAGCACCTGCAATTAAAGCACCCATATCTAATTCCCAGATTGTTTTGTCTTTTAAACTATTAGGGACATCTCCTGCTACTATTCTTCTAGCTAACCCTTCAACAATAGCCGTTTTACCAACACCTGGTTCACCAATTAGAACAGGATTATTTTTAGTTTTACGTGATAAAATACGCGTAATACTACGCACCTCTTCATCACGGCCAATAACCGGATCTATTTTGCCATCTTTAACATCTTTGACAATATCACGGCCATACTTTTCTAATACATTTTCTAAATTTTCTTGATATTCATTCATAATATCACCTCTTAAATATTATACAATTAATAAATAGCACTCGTCAATACCGAGTGCTATTTATTGACAAAATATTCAACTATTTATTTTCCTAGATTTCCTTCACGCCAACATTTATAGCATAAGCTTTTATATTGATCGTTTCCTCCAATAATAATTGATTCCCCATCATAGATAATCTTTTTACCCTTATACCTGGCATTAACAATTGTTTTTTTTCCACAATGACAAGGACTTTTTATTTCAGAGATAGTATCTGCAATTTCAAATAAACGTTTACTACCTTCAAATAGTTCAGTTTTAAAGTTAGCTCTCAAACCAAAAGTATGAACCGGAATGTCAAATTCCTCAGCAATATATTTTAATTGTTCAATCTGTTCTTTAGTAGCGAAATTGACTTCATCCACAATAATACAATCTAAGTTTAAGAATTTAAAATTGTACAATTCTAAAATATCATCAGTTGGTGAAAAAGTTTTAACTGGAGCTTCAAGTCCTGGAATACGTGAACGAATCATATTATCTCCATCTCTAGTATCTAATGTTGGTTTTAGAAAAAGAACTTTTTGTCCCCTTTCAATAAAACCAAACCTCAACATCAAAGCTTGAGCTGTTTTACTACTTCCCATTGTTCCATAAGTGAAATATAATTTGGCCATACTACTTTACTCCTTATTATTTAATAATCCCTCGTATATCTCCTTTAATTGTTTACCAATGTACTTTAAATCACGAGCTTTGGCGACTTCATATCCAGCTTTTGTTAAATCAGGTAATTTACCTTCTAAAATATCAACTATCTTGCATTTGAAATCATCAATATTTTTAGCTTTATATACATTCTTACCATCTTCTACCCAATCTTCAAAAACAGGAATATCACTAATTAATGCTTTTTGTTTAAGTGCTAAAGATTCTAATAAAACAATACCTTCAGTTTCTTCATGCGTTGGGAAAAGATATAAATCAGAACCCGAAAAAGCACTTCTTATTACTTCTCTAGGTACATAACCTGCGAATATTAAATTATCATTTTTAGCTTTCATCGCTTTCTTAATTTTTGGTGGAATAAGATATGATGGAGTATCCCCAAACCAAATAAATTTATATTGTGGTAATCTTGATGCTAGTTCTACAAAATCAATAATTCCTTTTCGTTCAATAAGTAAGCCAATAGCCATAATAACTTTATCGTTTTTCTTAAATCCATATTTTTTTCTAAATTCTTGTCCTAAGGCGTCATCTCTTTTAAAGAATTTCAAATCAATACCATTTGAAACAGCATAAATTGGACGGTTAATATTATATCCTTCTAATAATCGCTTTGAATAAGGCGTTGGTGTTACTAAACAATCTCCAAGGCGATAACATTTTATAAGCCATTTTTTAAACATGCCTGATAATTGATTGGAAAAAACAAATGAATTCCTAAAATCCTCTTCAGTTGAATGGGCATGATATACAACTTTCTTCCCTTTCTTTTTAGCTTCTTTTGCTAAAAGATATGACTTCATACCATAAGTATTTATGTGAACAATATCATAGTCATCATTCACATCTAATGTGTATTCAACACCAGCTAGTTTTAAGGCTTCCATCTGATGTTTTATTGCTCTTCCTACTCCCGATTTAGATATATATTCTAATCCCTCGGTATATAATAAAACTTTCATACTCCTCCTATTAGCATCATTAATGCTCTATCTTTATATTATAATGTATCAATTATTTTGTCAACATTATGACTTTGATAAACCACCAAACCTTCTCTCTCTTTTATTAAAAGAATCAAGTGCTTTATCAAATTCAATTTCGTTAAAATCTGGCCAATATGTATCAGTAAAATATAATTCTGCATAAGCAAGTTGGTAAATCATAAAATTACTTATTCGCTGTTCACCACTAGTTCTAATAACCAAATCAACACTTGGTAAATCATGGTATAAATAATGTTTAAAAGTATCTGTATCTAAAGTATTTAAATCAACGCTCTCATTAACTATTCTTTTTACAGCATCAACTATTTCAGCTTGTCCACCATAATTTAAGCATATATTAAATATATATTCATTATTAGATGTTTCTTTTTCTAACACTTCCATAGCTTCTATTACTTTGGGTTTTAAATTACCCTTACGTCCAGAGAATATTATTTTAATATTTTCTTTTTTCAATTTTTTAAATTGAGAATTAGACATCTTAATAAATAAATTCATTAAGTAATCAACTTCTTCTTGACTACGTTTAAAATTTTCAGTTGAAAAAGCAAAGACACTTAATACTTTAACCCCTTTTTTAAATATATATTCAGTCATCTTTATGAGTGTTTTTGATCCTTCTGAATGCCCAGCGGTTCTTGATAATCCCCGTTCTGTTGCCCACCTACCATTACCATCTAAGATAATGGCCACATGATTAGGTATATTAATGCTCATCATAATC
>JAQVZV010000119.1 GCA_028708005.1 Bacilli bacterium | reverse complement strand
AATTAGATATTAAAGATATTTACAGTCGTGCAGGATATTGGTATATAGAACAAAATAATATAAGTCAAGCATTCCATTATCTTTTTTTAGGCGAAGACTATGAAACAATGCTAAAAGAACTGGAAAAGCCTTCTTTGTATATTAAAGCCAGCGATAGACCCATGATGTTTTATTATTTTGATGCAATACCTGAACTATATAAGGACAATCATCCGATTGCCTGTTTAAAATTTATTTTGCTTTTCATTATTTCCGGAGATAAAAACAAAGGTAAGAACCTGTTGGTTAAATTTGAAAACGAACTGCCTTATAAAAACTTTAATGAAAATGACAAAATTGAAATTGAAGCCGCTATACATATAATAAAAAATTTCCTTTCATTTAATAATTTAGATTTAATGCTTTACCATATCGGAAAAATTTTAGATTTATTAAAAGGGAATGCTTCTGTAATAGCAAGCTTTGATGGTCCCTTTTCTTTTGGCAGCCCACATTTAACATATATATATTATAAAGAAATTGGGACCTACCAAAAAATTTCTGGGATGCCTTTAGAAAATTATGCAAAAGTATCAGGTGGAGGAGGGAAAGGCTCAGAAGCTTTGTGCAGAGCAGAGTATGCATTAGAAACCGGTGATTTTAATAATGTTGAGGTAGAGGCACTTAAATCGATTTATCAAGCTAAAACCAAAAATCAAACATCTATGATAGTCTGTGCTTCATTTACTTTGGCAAGACTATATATATATCAAGAAAAGCATGTAGAATCATTGTCTTTGCTTACTTCTTTAAATGATATGGTAACTGATAACATAGAGTCCATCCTTTTGAATACATATGATTTATGTATAGGTTATATTTATGCTTGCATAGGTGAATATTCCAAAATTCCAAAATGGATTAGAGACGGAGATATGTCAATTAATTCCCTCATGATCCAGGGAGCTGTATTTTCCTATGTTGTATATGGAAAAGCACTTATATTGTCTGATAATTGGCCAAAAGCAGAAGCACTGTGCGAAACCTTTATACCGTATTTTAAGATTTTTAACAATCAACTTGGATTATTGCATAATTATATACATTTAGCCATAGCTTCATTTAAAAGAAATAATGAGCAAAAATCTAAAATGTGGTTAAAAATGTCTCTTGAAATCGGTCAGAGTGACAATATAATAATGCCATTTGTAGAAAACGGCGATAATCTGATACCTTTATTAATATGCTTTGAAATTAATGATGGAATTAATATGTCCTATATATCAAAACTAATTATCTTGTGTACTGAATATTCATCAATTACAGCTAACAAAAAAATATTCAACAATCCTCTTTCCTCTAGAGAAGTTGAAGCATTAAAGCTTATATCATTAGGATTCAGCCGAAGTGAAATAGCTGAAAAAATGATTGTATCACCTGGAACAGTCAGAACTCATATTCAAAATATATATTTAAAGTTATCAGTTAATAAAAAAAGAGAAGCTATAAATAAAGCAAAAGAATTAAATATTATATAAATTAAATATACGTCTTTTTGACTGATTACAATTTAAAAAATTCCCCTATATTATAATATAAGGGGAATTTTTTTGGGGGTGGTTAATATAACTTATTTTAAAAACGTAATACCAAAAGAAGATTATATATTAATAATAATCTTTGATAATGATTGCGAATTACAATTCCCCATGTCAAATTTTATTAGTCAATTCCGTTTCAGTCCATTGCAAAATATTAATGTCTGGAATGAAGTAGAAGTTTTTCCTACGCATCTGGAATGGAATAAAGGATCTTTTCAAGTAACACTCAACATTGAAGAAGCATATCCAAATTATTACAAAAAATAAGAAAGGAGGAGAAAATGTTTAAAAAAATTATTTCATTATTCTTGGCAATAATGATGTTGGTGGTCATGATTCCGTCTAATGCATATGCCGGAACTGCAATTGCAGCCATGGATAACGTTTTTATGAGCCAACAATACCAGTATCAAGATATATCGTTTAATTTTAATGACTCCAATACCCAATTGCCAAGAAAAGGAGCAGGACCATTATATGATGATATTTTCTTTACTGATGAAAGCGTATACTGGACACGAAAAGTCGATAAGGATGGAACAGGGTATGTAACTCCCGGGGAAAGACCTACAGGTTCATTTGGATTTTGTGTTGACCTAAAAAAGAGCAAACTCTTGGGGGCAGTAAGGAAAGGAGACCTTTATGCTGATTGCACCGTTAGAGCGAGAAACTATGACTTAGATGGAGATATCAGTAGATCAGTAATAATTCCTTATCCAATCGGAGGTTATTATGTAAAGGAATATGCAAGTGCAGATCACGACAATAACAGCAGTTGGGGTGATGTGACTGTTAACAGTCCACAAATAACAAAGGATGCATACTATTTGGTTTTTAGCGCATATGGAGAAAGAAAAGGCGGAGCTGCAAATAAGAATTTAAATTTCGACGTTAATTCCATCTATGGAAAAATTACAGACAAAGTGGGTCCAAAAGTAGTGAGCATATCAGATACTGCTACAGTGAACGGGAAACAGTATATCAGACAGGATATAAACAAGAATGATCCTTCAATTTATATCACTATGGATGAAGACTGCAAATTTAATGCAGGCAGCAAGGTTTTATTAGAAACCAATAAGTTTGGTATTCATGAAATGTCAGCAGAGCTTATTTACGTTGGAGAAGTTTCATCTGATGATAGCACCGGTCATGTTACCTATAAATTCAGAATTAAACTGACTGATCCATATGATAGTTTAAATGGGTATCATTATTACAAGGTAAAGCTTGACATATTAAATACTTATGATACTATGGGTAATTTTATTTCTCAATCAAGACAAGAACTTAATAATATTCAATGCAATAAGTTCATTGACATGAGACAGCCTAACAACACATATATGTCCGACTATAAAATCAATGAAATGAAAATTACTGATGAGTATGGGTTGTCAAGTGTTAGTTAT
>JAQVZV010000118.1 GCA_028708005.1 Bacilli bacterium | reverse complement strand
CCATTCTCTCAGCACCCATACCAAAAGCAAAACCAGTATATATTTCCGGATCATAACCACCCATTTTTAAAACATTAGGATGTACAACCCCTGCCCCACCAATGGTAATCCAACCAGTCCCCTTGCAAATATGACATCCCTTATTATTACAATTAAAGCATGATATATCCATTTCAACTGAGGGCTCTGTAAAAGGATAAAATGATGGTCTAAAACGAGTTTCACGAGCATCACCAAATAACTTCTTAGCTAAAACATCAAAAGTTCCTTTTAAATTAGCCAATGAAATATTAGTATCAATAACAAGACCCTCAATTTGAGTAAATTGATGAGAATGAGTTGCATCATCATTATCACGACGATACGTTTTACCAGGACATAAAATTCTTATTGGTGTCTTTTCTTTATTAGCAAGCATTGTTCTTACTTGTACAGGTGATGTTTGACTACGAAGTAACATCTCTTCAGTTATATAAAAAGTATCTTGAGCATCTCTTGCAGGATGCCCCTTTGGTAAATTAAGCATCTCAAAATTGTATAAATCTTGTTCAACTTCAGGCCCTTCGACAATATCATAACCCATTGAAATAAATAATTCTTCTATTTCCTCAATTACCTTTTCTAAAGGATGAATACTACCTACCTCTATCTTTGTACCAGGCAAGGTTACGTCAATCTTTTCAGAATCTAATTTATCGTTAATGATTTGCCTTTCTAATTCATCTTTTAAAGAATCAACTTTATCAACAATATAATTTCTTGTCTCATTTAATAAAGCCCCTACCTCTTTACGCGATTTTTCATCTAATTCACCAAGTGATTTGCTTATTTCTACAACCTTACTTTTCTTACCTAAATAAGAAACTTTAAGATTATTTAATTGATCCAAATGATTAATATTAGATAATTCCAAATCAAAATTATCCCTTAATCTTTTAATTTGTTCTTCCCTTTCCATCTTTATCCTCCTTTATAATAAAAAAACGTCCTAAAAATATAAGGACGAATTATCGCGGTACCACCTTAGTTCATAATATTGTATTATGCTCTCAATCTCTTAACGCGAGTAACGTTATACTTTTTGGTATAAAGCTAAAAAGTGAATTCATAAAGTATTATTCCTGATTCGCACCAACCACCAGTTCTCTTTAAATAATTACCTTTATTACTACCCTTTTATAATAGCTATATAAATAAGTTATATAAATTATATCATAATATTATTCAAATATCATTTAAAAGTTATATCTTTCTCGTTAAAGCTATACCTTCATCAAAATGGCAAGGAGATGAACATGTAAAATCAGCAAATGTACATCTAGCACCATTCATATATTTAACTATATCGTATTGTAATGGATGATTAGCAGCTTCTAAACCAGCTTTCATTGCTTGCAATGTTTTTTTAGTTTGATTACAAACCTCTAATTGAGCTGCTGAGCATAATCGTTCTTTAGCCTTTAAGATAAAGTCTTCATATTTACCTTGCTCGCTTATAGTGACTAACTGGCCTTGAGGCATAACCTCAACTATCGAATGACAATCTCTCAACCATTCTAAAACCAAAGTTGGTTCATCCATTAAAATAGGAGGTACGAAAAATTGATCATTTTCTAAAAAAGCCATTTCATAGTGAATTGTTCTATGTCTATGTGCTTGAGCCAATTGAGCCAATGAACCTTCATAAATTGTTGAATAAGAATCATAATAATATTCTCGTTTATCCTGCATGTTTTTGGAGAACAAAGATAATTCCCTTTGTTTCTCATTTCTTGTCAATTCTTCTACATAAACATTTTTTCGATATAGACATTCAATAAAGTCTTTCATATATTGAGCTAATTTAAATTGAAACACATCCTTTTTAGGTTGTTCAATATACTTTTGCATCCAAGAAATAAGATAATTTATTTGTCTTAAAGAAGTAGTATATATCATGTTAGTAGGCATGAAAACAGTGACTAAATATCTACTATTCTCTTGTGCTAATTTTTCAATCTTATCATCATTATGAATGTGTCCATATTGGGCTTTTATCTTAGTTTTAAAAATATTGATCCATTTATTATATAAACTAACCTCATCTTGAGTGATAATTGATCCTTCTTTAGGCTCAACTGGTGTATATCTAGCAGATTTTTCACTAGTAGTATATTGCTTTTCATTATTTAAAACCATTGCTAATATTTTAGGAATATTAGTAATATTAAAAGTAATATTAACATGATCATAAACACTATGGTGACCACTATTTAAAGTCCTGTTTACTCTCCTTTGGGTGGTTGATATAGCCTCATACATTAAATCATGAAACCCTTCACGATTATAGCATACCCCTGCTATTTTACCACATAATAGCAAAGCTTCTCGCTTATCAAAAGTACCATCTTTTCTAAGAAAATAATTAGGTAAAATTTCAACATTCATTTCCATTTGTTCCATAACGAACCTCCTCTAAATTATTACCCCATTATTCTCTTCTCTATCTAAAATTATAACATAAATTAGCAATTTTAGATATTATTTTTAATGATTATCTTTTAAAGCATTTTTCATGATATCCAAAGTATATGTTCTATTTGGTGCTTTACCTAATTCTTCATCATTAAAAACTGAAGCCATTAATGATCTTCTAAAATACGCAAAGTTATCCATTAACAATTTAACATCCAACGAAAGTGATGCAGAAGAACAATACTGATTTATAAAAGCCAGCATGGTCCTTGTATTACATTCTCTAAACGGATGAGTATGCCACAACTTAACTAAAACATCAACAATATAGTTTAACTTTTCAGTTGGTGATAACTCATTTAATTTAACTCTTTGAATACCTAAAAAGACATTGTCTACACTCTTTTCAATCCCTTTAAAAGAAGGATAAGTGTACATGAGACCCCCTAAAGCATCTTCACTCCGTTCAATATCAATAAGCCTGTAATCACCTGCCCACGTATACACTTTATTAAACAGAATATAATTTAAATAATGCATGTATTCAGGATCGTCACTAAAGTATGCGCTCCTTTGCAAATGAT
>JAQVZV010000117.1 GCA_028708005.1 Bacilli bacterium | reverse complement strand
ATGATGATGCGATGTATGCTGGTCTAAGACTAATTAGAATATTGTCTAACACAGATAAACCTTTATCCGCTTTATTAGATGGAATAAACAAATACTACTCAACACCTGAAATAATGATAAGGGCAACTGACGAATCTAAATTTAATATTATTGATGAAGTAATCGAATATGCTAAAGGAAAAGGGTACAATATGCTGACGCTTGATGGCGCAAGAGTATTGTTTGATGATGGGTGGGCTCTTATTAGAGCATCTAATACAGGACCTAATTTGACAACTCGTTTTGAAGCAATTAGCGAAGAACGTCTTAATGATATTAAAGAAGAGTTTCAATCTGTCCTAACAAAGATATTAGAAAAATATCAAATAAATTAATAAAAATAATTTAAGCCATCTTAGGATGGCTTTTTTAAGGTTGAATAACTTGTAATCAACAATTAAATATGTTAATATATTATCAGAATAGAGGGGATTATAATGAACCAGTTTGTCTTAGATATATCCTTGGGTAAAGCACAAGATAAAGCTATTATTAAGGGTAAATTTTATCGCATAACTATTTTAACGGACCGACTTGTTCGTTTTGAATATAATAAAAATGGTGTATTTGAAGATAGACCAACTCAATTGGTTTGGAATAGAAAATTTGATGTTCCAGCAGTATCAGTTAAAGAAGATGATGTTTATCTTGAAGTCACAACCCGTTATTTTAAATTTTCATATACTAAGGACAAACCATATGAAGGGAGCAAGTTAATTCCCGGAGGCAATTTAAGGGTAACCCTTTTAAATGCTGAACCAGAAAGAATATGGTATTTTAATCATCCTGAAGTACGTAATTATGGTTCGACTAATGTTTCGTTTGAGGAGATGGAAGGCAAAATAAAACTCGAGAGGGGTTTGTATTCAACTGATGGTTTTGTTAGTCTTGATGATTCAAAAAGTCTTGTGATTGAAGCAGATGGAAGAGTTGTCCCTAGATCAGGAGAGAGTGTTGATGTTTATCTTTTCGCTTATCGAAAAGATTTTGGGTTATGTTTAAAAGATTATTTTGACTTGACAGGTAGACCGCCTTTATTACCAAGATACGCCTTAGGTAATTGGTGGAGTAAGAACTATAGTTATAAAGAAGAAGATATTATTAAACTTTTTGCCAAGTTTGCGCGTCATAATATTCCGGTATCAGTATTATTAATGGATAAAGACTGGCATGTTCGTGATGTTGATAAACAAAAAGGATTAATTACAGGTTATAATTTTAATAAGGAACTTATTCCATCGCCTGTTGATTTTATAAAAAGAATGCATGCTTTAGGGGTGAGAGTGGGTTTAAGTGTGAATCCAGTTCAAGGCATTATGCCACATGAGGAGTTATATACACAAGCAGCTTCTTATATGGAACAGTCTGGTGGGAAACCTATTCCTTTTAATGCCTACAGCATGAAGTTTTATGCAATGTATTTTGGCTTATTCCTTCATCCGTTAGAAAATTTAGGTATCGATTTTTTCTGGAATGATTATTATAATAAAAACGACCTAAAATCATTATGGATTTTAAATCATTATCATTTCTTAGACGCTGGACGAGGTGACGCGAAAAGGTCAATGTTATTAAGCCGTAATCCACTTATTGGTGGTCATCGTTATGGAGCGTTATATTCAGGACGTACCAAAGTAAGCTGGAATACATTGAAAATGTTGCCATTTTATAATTCGTCCTCTTCTAATATTGGTATATCTTGGTGGAGTCATGATATTGGAGGATTTCATACAGGGGTAGAAGATGGCGAATTATATTTAAGATATGTTCAATTAGGAACCTTTAGTCCAATCTTCAGAATTCATGTTGATAGAGGTAAGTATTATAAAAGAGAACCATGGCGTTGGGATATTCAAACTTTTCAAATTATCAAGGATTATATGCAATTACGTCATCGTTTAATTCCATATTTATATACAGAGGCTTATAAATATCATAAAGTGGGGACTCCTTTAATTCAACCTCTTTATTATAAACAGCCATCTATTTATGATGAACCTATATATAAAAATGAATATTATTTAGGATCAGAATTATTGGTTTCACCATTAACTGACAAAAAAGATTTAGTTATGAATAGAGTCATCCATAAGTTTTATTTACCTGCTGGTACATGGTATGATTTTAAAACAGGTAAGAAGTTTCCTGGAGAGCGTAGTTATGTATCGTTTTTCCGTGATGAAGATTATCCTGTCTTTGCTAAATCAGGTTCAATTATTCCATTATCAAATGACTTGACCAACAATGCTAATCCACCAGAAGATATGGAAATTCATATTTTCCCTGGTAGTAGCAATACATATAAATTATATGAAGATGATGGTGTAACCAATTTATATAAACAAGGCTTTTATTTAATGACATCAATTGATTATAACTATCAAGAAAATAATTACACTGTTATTATTAGAGCATTAGAAGGCAAGAGTGGTATTGTTCCTAAAGTAAGGAATTATAAAATACGTTTTAGAAATACCAACGAAACACAAGAAGTAGTAGCATATGCTAATGATAGGGAAATACCTACTAACTGTTATGTTGAGGAAAACGATTTTGTAGTTGAAGTATCAGGCGCGCCTACTATCGGGCAATTAACGATTAATTGCAAAGGCAAAGCTATTGAGATAGATGCTGTACGTTTGATTAATGAAGATATTGATGGAATTATAAGTGACTTACCAATTGAGACAGGACTTAAAAATGTAATTGCCGATATATTATTTGGTAATTTACCAATAAAGAAAAAACGTATTGAAATCAAAAAATTAAAACGTCGTAAACTTGAAGATAAGTTTATTAGAATGTTTATTAGATTATTAGAATATATTGAACAAATATAGAGATTAGATGAAAATCTAATCTTTTACTTTTAAAAACACCTGAAAACATGTATAATTTATGTATGGAAGTGATTATATGAGATTCGTATTAGTTTGTAGTGCATATATGATATTATTTTTTTCAATCTATAAGTTAACATTTTGGTTAAAGGGTAGAAAAAAGAAAAAT
>JAQVZV010000116.1 GCA_028708005.1 Bacilli bacterium | reverse complement strand
TTTAATATTCCAATAACTATAAACCTCATTTATAGTTATCCATAAAAAAAGTAGAACACATTTTTTTGTGTATCTACTTAAACCATATTATTTCATATCTTTTTATATTTGATTACACCATTATCCTATTACGGTACAGCTGTGACAGTTATTGATGATTTTCTTGCACCAGTTGTTGTCCATGCCCCAAATTCACTATCAGATGATGAGGTAAGATTAATTGTAATGGGACTCATATTAGTTATCTCAAATGCAGTATAGTTTGCCGGATCAGCTCCATAATCAGCTAACTCAGCAGTCGTTCCGGTTCCCACTTCATGAGCTTTAGGTTCTGGAATTGTTGGATCTACACCTGATTGTAACTGCCTATATTCAATGCCTGTTATAATCAATCTAACGTCTGACTCAAAGGCACTCTTCCTAGTATTATTAATCATTCCTGTAATACTAGGTACAGCTATTGCTAAAATAATAGCTAAGATAACAATAACGGCTAATAGTTCTACTAATGTAAACCCTTTTTTGGCTTTCAACACGTTTTTTTCCTCCTTATCATGTTACCTATCAATACATTATTATTTATTAGCCTTTATCTTTATTATTATACCTTTTTAAGTGAATCAATAGTTACTTTCAAATCATCACTATTAATAATATACGTTCCCGAAACAAGCATATCACATCCCGCTTCGATACATGATTTAGCATTAGTACTATTTATGCCCCCATCAATTGAAATAATTGTCTTTAAATTACGTTTTATTATTTCTTCTTTTAATAACCTAACCTTATCAAAAGATGATTCTATAAAACTTTGACCTCCATATCCCGGTTCAACACTCATAACTAATACCAAATCAAGGTTGTCTAATAAATAAAATATATCTCTGATATCAGTACTAGGTTTAACTGAAAGACCACATTTTATACCATTACTTTTTATTTTTTCAAAGAGTGTTAAATCATTGTTTAATGTCTCATAATGAATTGTTATATATTCAATCTTAGGGAAATATAATTGATCAATATAGTTACCAGGATTTTCAACCATCAAATGAACATCTAGATTCTTTTCGGCGAGTTCATGTACTTCTTTAATTTTAGGAATAGAAAAATTGGTTTTATTAACAAACTTCCCATCCATTACATCAATATGGAAAAAATCAATATCTGTTTTATTAAGCTTGTCAATAGTTTCATGATCATTTTTCGAAAGCACGGATACGGATATTTTTACCATTTACATCTTCCTTCTCTTGTATGAATTTTAAATAATTATCATATCTTGATTTTAAGATAATACCTTTATCTACTAACTGCCTTATTATACAATCATCTTCCTTAATATGAAAACAATCACGATATTTACAGTCATTCATATGTTTTGAAAATTCAATGATTGAATCTCTTATATCTTGTTTATTCATATTATAAAAACCAAGTGATGAAAAGCCTGGAGTATCAGCGATAAGGCAATCTTTAATTTCAATTAACTCAACATGTTTAGTTGTATGTTTGCCACGTCCCAGGGCATATGAAATACTATCTGTTTTTAAGTTTAGATTGCTATCTAATTTATTTAATAAACTAGATTTACCAACGCCACTTTGACCAGTAACCGCTGTTATCTTATTTTTTAACAAGTTATGTAAATCATCTATTTGCGTATTAGATATAACGATATATCCTATTTTTTGGTAATAATTAATGTAATTATTTATATTAATCAATTGTCCTTCATCAAGCAAATCTAATTTAGTAAAACACACAATAATATCAATCTTATTAAAAGTAATAATACTAATCATTTTATCCAAAAGATAACTATCAAATTTAGGTTCTATCGCACTCATTACAATTAATGCTTGATCGATATTGCAAATAGATGGCCTGATAAGTTCATTCTTTCGAGGGAGCAGTTCAGTAATAACTTGTTTGTCTAAATCAAAGATAACTTTATCACCAACAACAGGTCTTAGATTCTTGTTTTTGAATTTTCCCCTTGCCTTACAATTAACATAACCATCTTTATATTTTACCTTGTATAGGTCACTTATATTACCAATAATTTGTCCTTGCATACTACTCTGTTGTTTCATCTATTGGTAATTCCTCATCAATTGGCTCTTCTTCAATTACTTTAGCTTTTGAAACTTCAATTCTTAATGTAACACCTTTAACAATTGGTGATTTAGCTGGTCTACTTTGATATATAACAATTCCCGGAGCATATTCATCTGTTTCTTTGTATCTAATATCTAAATTAATTTCATACTCAGCAGCGAATGCCTTAGCATCTTCTTCTGACCAACGCTCAGTAACCATATCTGGATAAACATCATATATATTTGGAGTATATAAAGTAATCTCATCGCCTTCTTTTAATTTTGTACCGGCTTCAACACTTTGAGCGATTATAATATTATCTTTATCACGATAAAGGCTTACATCCTCAACATCCTTCTTTTCTCGTCTCACAATTATACCTTTTAACGTTAATGCTGATTTAACTTCAATAAAGTCATCACCAATATAATTTTTAATTTCAACGTAACTTTGACCAGTTGATTGATATAAAATAATGACTGTTCCTTTCTTTATCATTCTTCCTGCAGCAGGGGATGTTTTAACAATCTTGCCCTCTGCTATCGTATCACTACTTATTTGCTTTATCTCAAGAGCAACTTCAAACCCTAAGTCTTTTAATTTCTTTTCACCATCTGGAATATTTAAATTAGAAACATCTGGAACTTTAATATCCGGAACCTTAGTAACCGCAGGAACAATTATAAAAGTAATAAATAATAACGATACTAATGCTCCTAATACACTTCCCAAAATAATAAATATTTTCTTATTAGGTTTAAAATCATCTTCTGTAATTGGCTTTGCTATAGCACTTACCTCCTTTAAATCATTTTCATCTTTGATAACAGGTAAAACCTTAGTATCCTCTAAATCATGTTCAAGATGTTTATAAATATAACGTGGCTCATGAAGACGAGATTCATCTAAAGCGGTCTTCAAATCGTCATACATTTCTCTAGCGTTATTATATCTA
>JAQVZV010000115.1 GCA_028708005.1 Bacilli bacterium | reverse complement strand
TTTGTTGATATCTCTTATCGGAGTTCTAATAGTGTAGCATGTCTTTTATCTAATCTTTATCCAATTGCCTTTAACTTTAAGGGGAATTCTGTAAGCAGTATAGAAGGAGTATTGCAAGCGCTTAAACATAAGGATTTTAAAACGCAAAGATTAATATTCAATTATTCAGGGAAAGATGCTTATCATACAAGAGCAGCTTCTTTTCTAAGCGATTGGCGAGAAACAGGTATATTGTATTTTAATAATGAAGCATTTAATCGCTTTGATATCGATTACCAGTTTCTTTTAAATGATTTATATCTTTCTGCTTTTGAAAATCCTTTATATGCATCTGCCTTAAAATATACAGGTAAAAGGGAACTACTACATTCAATAGGTAAAACTGACCCGCGCGAAACTATTCTTACGACTAGAGAATATATTGATCGTTTATTAATATTAAGAGATTATGTAGATTCTGAAATTAGAATAAAGTTTGACCAATTAAGTGATGATATTGTAAAAAATTATAATAATTCAAGACCTATAAGAAATTAGATAGTGAAAAAACGATTATTTGTAAAATGATATTGTTTACATTTCGCTCAATATTATATAGTCAATATATTTTGAATACTACTTATGGTAGTATTTTTTTATGTATAATAACATGTCATAACTCATATATTAAATTGAATGAAAGGAGACTTATATGAAACAAATTATATCATTTAAAAAAGATATACCTTTTAACACAAGGATAGGGGAAATTACAAGTATTTCACTAGAGCACACATTAAAAATGATTGAATCAGATCATATTCTGGGGGAATTTATAGTTAGTGGTGATTATAAGATTACTAATGTTAGTATTAATCGTGAACCTTTTTCTTATAATCTACCTTTTGATATTACATTAGATACAAGATATAATGTAGATCAGGCTAAGGTAGATATTGATGACTTTTACTATGAGATAGTTAATGATCAAATTCTAAATGTAAATATTGATGTTTTAATTGATGGTATTGAAGTTGTTAATGATTTTAAGATAGAAAAGGAGAGTGAGGAAGTGAAAGATAATCCAATTGATATAAAAGAAATAATAGAAGAAATTGATGAGATAGAGGAAGAGATTGATGCCTCAGATGATCTTGATGAGGAAGAGGAAGATAGAGAAGTTATGGATCTTTTTAAAGAGATTGAAACACCAGCGGTTGATGTTGCCATTGAACATGATGCTGTAACTGAGCAGAAAATTAAATCCTTGTTTGATTCGTTTGATGATAAAAATGAATCATTTACGACATATCATGTTCATATTGTAAGAGAAAATGATACTATTGAAACAATTGTTGCCAAATACAATATACCGATGGAAGAGATTGCGGCCTATAACAAAATAGATGAATTAAAATTAGGTGATAAAATTATTGTTCCAACAAGTCTAGATGAGCATTAAGGATATAAACAATAGATTTGCTTTAGGACCGTATCGTTATACGATTAAAAAAAATGCCATTATCATTGATGCGGATGATGGGCATTTTGTCTTTAAGAAGAGAGGAACGAACAATGATATTGATCAGTTGTTTAAATATTTAAAATCCCGTGATTTCGTATATCTCCCTAATCTTGTTGATAGTAATGAACATTATGATATATATCAATATATTGACGATGTTACAACACCAAAAGAACAGAAGGGTTTAGATATGATGCATCTATTAAGTCTGCTTCATAATAAAACAACCTTTTATAAAGACGTTAATGAAGATGAATTAAAAGCTATGTATGAAGATATTAGTAATGACATTAATCATACTTTTAATTATTATAATACTATGATTGAGGATATTGAACAAAAGGTATATATGAGCCCATCAGAATACTTACTAGCGCGAAATATATCTCGTGTCTTTGGGGCGTTGATGTTTTGTCAAAGGGAGATTGATAGATGGTATGAATTAATTAAAGATAAACATAAAAAAAGAATTGTGACATTACATAATAACGTAGATCTTGATCATGTTCTTAGATATGATGATTTATATCTTTTAAGTTGGGATAATTCACGGCAAGATATGCCTCTTTTTGATATATTGAACTTTTATGAACGATATGCTTTAGAATTGAATTTTGAAGAATTGTTAAAATACTATGAAAGTAAATATAAATTATTAGATGAAGAACGATTACTACTCTTTGTTATGATGTCTATTCCTCGAAAGGTAATATATATGGAAGATGAAATGGATAATTGTAGGGAAACAAGTAAGATGCTAGATTACATATATAAAACAGAGGCATTAATTACACCATATTATGAGGTAGATGATATAAAAGAAAATTAATAATTCTATAAACAAGATAAAAATATTGATACGAAGAGGAATACATATTGTTACAATCGCTTGATAGAGTATGATAATCGAAAGAATAACAGCTGTCGCTATCCACAGCCCTTTTCGTGGCGGGAGAAAGTTCTTAAAATTCCACATAAAGATCACCTAATATAAAATATGCTATGATAATTAAAAAGATATGGTTAGTTGTTACTTTATGATATAATATCGATGGGTGATAGTAGATGAAGAAGGCGTTTATTATCGTAATGATGATATTGTTTTTAAGTGGTTGTAGTCAATCTAAAAGTCTTAACAAAATGTTAGATGTCAGCAAAATGACATTAGACGAAATAGAAAAATATGCTAACAGTAACAAATTAAAACTTGAAATTAAAGAAGAGCATAATGACGATGTCCCAAAGGATACAATAATATCGCAAAGTATTATTAAAGATACAGTTATTAATCAAGGCGATGTTTTAACTATTGTTACTTCTTTAGGACCTAAACCATTATCTTTTTATAAGGATAATAATATTGATGAATTGGGTAATGTGCCTATTATGATGTATCATGGGATTGTAAATAAAGCAAGTGATGATACTTTATATACAGGTGGTAATGTTGATAGAGATGGCTATCATCGAACTGCTGAAGCTTTTAAGAATGATTTAGAAATGTACTCTCAAAGTAATTATCGGATGAATAGATTAGATGACTATATTAATGGTAATATTGATGTAGAGTTTG
>JAQVZV010000114.1 GCA_028708005.1 Bacilli bacterium | reverse complement strand
AATGAGATATGAATTACTTTGCAGAAATTAAAAAATTTAGATAAAACGATGACTACATTACTACTAAAGAAGTAACAGAAACCACTACCCCAAGAGTGTACTTGTCTAAAATGGTAAGAAATAATGAACCAAGTAGAAGTGGTAGACGACATTATACACCTAATGATATTCTCGAGGATGATTTTTATAAAATCATTAATAAAACTAAAAACGCTGTTCATTTGCACAATACAGTTTAATATTTGCATAACTTATCTTATATAAGTCTTTAAAATATGGCGCTACCGTTCCATTAGAATATATTGGCAGTTTGCAAATAAATGTTAACGTAAATCTTTCATACATTAAAAAAGATTTATCAAGATTAGTTAAGTATGTAGAAAAATTAGGGGTTAGGGAAAAGGTTATGGAGTACATGGAAGTGATTCTTTAGGTGAATCCAGTTAGATTAAAAGCACTAATTAATAATAAAACAAAAGGGGATAATACAGCATCTATTAAGTTGTATCAAATGTTTTTCTTTGAATACATGTTATAACGTATTTTTAAAAGCAATATAAAAGGTAATATTAATTATAGAATAGTCGAGATAACCGATATCAGATTTGAAGAAGCCTATGGCGGATATAGAATCAATGTAGTTGTCACTATGGACAAATTAAAAGTTTATCTCCAGTTGGAATTTACAACGGGAGTTGTAATAATACCTAGAGAAAAGAATGTGGGTATAATTTAATGTTTGAAGATAAAAAGATATATGTTATGTCTTATACACTAGAGAACAGTAATAGCTGAAAAGTTTGAGCCTTGTATCAGTAGAAATATTTTAAATACGCGGATGAAGGATTGGTATGATTTGCGTAAAATAAATATAACGAAGTTGATTCGAATATTTTGTCTAGTCAGTGATGAATACTTGTGGAAAAAGAGAACCCAAATTTGATGTTGATTATTTTAAGCAAACCACAAATGGTATAAAAATAGCAAAGAACTCAGAAGCGGATGGTCAGATTATGTTGATAGTACATAGTATGCAAAAACATTTCATATGAAGATGTAATTACTTCTATCGAAGAAGTAGTTAAAGTATTAGAAAACAATTTATAAAGGTGTAATATGATTGGGGATTTTAACAAAAGGAAAGGCTACTAAACTAATTAGTAACCTTTAATGGAAAGGTTAAACGATACATAGATATTGATATTAAATAGAACAATGCTTTTTTATAATGCCGAAAAAATTGACTCTTAAAGTAAAGAAAACATCCCCAACTATTGAGGATGTTTTTCTTTAGCTTAATTGTTTAACTGCCGGCTTTCTTTGGGTTATTTTTTGTTTATATTCTTGGAATATTAATTCAGCAATTGCTGTTTTTACATCTTCAGGCATACCCCAAAGATTAATAACTCTTTTTTCTTCAGGTAGATATTCTTGCGGTTCAAGCTTACAACGAAGCTTTTCATATAAGATAAAATCGCTGTTTTCATAATCTTCTGGGTGTTCTTGCGGCCAAGAAAAAGTGCGGTTAGGAACATTATCAATATTAAAATCATCGGCAACTATTGCAACTGTAGTATCGATTTGTGTTTCGTACCAGCGTGGATTATCTGATTTTGTGCCAACTCCCATATATCTAAATTCTCTATCAAAAAATTTTGCTGAATATTTCCTTTTACTTCTTTGGTTCATTAGATCTGTAAGAACGGTTAACCATTCTTCATTTGTTTTGATATGAAACTCAGGTAATGATTTAAATATCTCATTTATTTCGTCAAGTTGTTTTTCAATGATAGCTAAAATGGGCCAATCTTTATTAGCAGTTTCGCATTCGTTTAAAAAATAATTACTATAAGCGATTAATTTATTTAATAAATCATCTTTTCTTTTTTCCTTTAGTCCTTTTGATTTGGCTTTTCTTGCCTTTTTATATTGTTCTAAAAACTTTTGTTTATAAGGTGCAAGATTAAAGTACAAATTATAACTTGTTTCATCCAAATAATCATAATATTGTTTTAAATTTTCTAAAGTTTCAAAATCGTTCAAATTAATCATAATCAAAACTCCCTTCACTAATTATTTATTATATAAGAAATTATTAAAAAAGTCTATATGAGAGTGTTTGTTCAAAATTTAATATTACTACTGAAAAGCCTACTGGCATTTAAAATAAAAACACCACGTTTGGTAAAAATACCCCTGCTACTAACACTTGGCGCCCATTGATAAGATTATTAGTGTATACTTTACTAAGTTTCAAACACTAATTTTCCCCAATGTCATATTCTATTATAGGGGGTGTTATAGTCATGAAAATAACAGTTTTCTATAATGAAAACGGGAAGACTTTACAAGAAATAACAGAGCAATTTTTTGAAGAATATTGCTTGAATTTATAAGGTGAAGCCTTGAAAAAAAGACGCAATAATGATATTATTTATATATCAATATGTGCGTTTCTAGCAGGAGGGAAAAATGATAGAAACGACATATAAAGTTGGTATGTATATAAGACTTTCAAGGGAAGATGAAGACAAGGGAAATGAAAGTGAAAGTATAACTAATCAAAGGAGTTTTATACTAGATTTTATTAAAGAAAATAATTATACTCTATATGATGAATATGTTGATGATGGTTATAGTGGTACAACTTTTGATAGACCAGCTTTTAAGCGAATGATTGCTGACATAGAAAAAAGTAAAATTAATATGGTAATTACTAAAGATATGAGCCGTTTGGGTAGGGATTATGTCAATTTCGGACACTATATTGAAAAATATTTTCCCGAACACAATGTAAGATATATAGCGATAACTGACGACGTGGATACAGCAATAGATAGTATTGGTAATGATATGGTACCGTTTAAGGCAATATTCAATGATATGTATGCAAAAGATATATCAAAAAAAATCAAAGCAAGTATCACTACTAAAAAGAAACAAGGTTTATTTATGGGGGCGCACGCACCATATGGGTATAATAAAGATCTAAAAGATAAACATAAACTTGTAATTGATCCTGTCGCTAGTTTAGTTGTTAAAAGAATATATAAACTATATTTAGAGGGAAATAGCCTTAGAAGAATTGCTGAAACACTTACTAATGAGAAAGTGCCTAA
>JAQVZV010000113.1 GCA_028708005.1 Bacilli bacterium | reverse complement strand
ATGGAAATATTAGTGCCCTTAGATAAAGATATCCCGCTTCCGGAACAGTATCGGATGAAAAAGCTGTTTCACTTAAAAAATGCAGTATATGCAAGGCATGAGGGAAATCCGCAATTATTGCAGAACACTCTAAATAGCATGGTTCAATACATTCAAAATAATAAACTCCAGCAGATTACTCCGGCATATAACGCAACGGTTAATGAACCAAAACCCGGCGAAGGATTAGACAAGCTTATCATTGATGCTTATATAGGGGTTAATCCTTCGATTTTGTAATATTTGAGATATGAAACGCGTTTTATATAAAGTCAGGCTCAACAAGCGAACTGTGTGATCGACAGCACACTTGAAGAACCTGAACAACCAAAGCGCTCCAGAAGAGAGTACCATGGGTTTAGTATACTGCTTTTTTGGTGGGGCGCAGCTCTATTAGCTGCACCCGAACCAACAGGTCTTACTAAAGCAGGTGGTGTTGCTGCAATAATTACGGGTGTTGCAACAATAGGTTCTGGTGTTGTAGCAATAGCAATTAACGTATAGTCGTTAGTAAATTTAAAGGTCTGAAAGGATATTGTGCCGAATATGATACAATATCCTTTCTATCTAGTAATAGCAAAGGCTGGTATGTATATGTTTAAAAATAAATTTAAAGCTTACAAGTTTACAATTTTAATGTCAATTTTATCTTTGATTCTACTTGTTATAAACTACTTTTCTTCTCCAACACAGCTAAATCTGATTGTTCTTTTGATTACAATTATTACTTGTTTAATATTAATAATAGGTTATTGGACAGAAAAAAAAAGACAATAGTACCTTATTACTGCATGGGTTCCTCCATTTGTTTGCAGGCGGAGCTGCTATAGGTCTTGTTATTCCTACCCCATAATAAAATACGTTTCTGCGGAGTAGTAAGAAGTTCTCTTCACTACTCCGATATGTTTCTTATATAGGTAATTGCGAAACTTTAAAAAAATAAGAAATCCATATATACCATAGTCTAGCGGTGTTACGGATGCAGCAATGAACATTGAAAAGAGAATAACGATAAACAAAAGCCGTTGATAACTATCCATATTCGAAATTAATGCATATAGGAATAAACCCATACTAAAAACAAGAACGAGTATAGTATGTAAATCATATTTGGTAGTTGTTACTTTTCCAATTTGGGTACTGTTGCGATTATTAATCTTGCTGTAGAAGATGTTAAAAACTGTTATGACAATGGTTATTACGATGTAATGTAAGCTCAAATATAATTACTTAAATTTTGTGCCGGCTATATTAAGAATATAGCCGGCAGATGGTGTTAAGATGTGTAGGAAAATATTAATTTTTTTAGTTTTTATAGTCTTTATTTTGATGGTTACCGGATGTAATTCAAAAACAATAGCCGTAACTGACTTAACTTTTGAACAAAAGATAGAAGATTTTGATTTTCTATATAGTGTTCTTGAATCCAGTTATCCTTTTTTTGAGTATGAAGAAGAGATATACGGAATTACTTGGCTGAAAAATAAAGAGAAATATATTAATATGATTAAAGATACAAAGAACAATTTTGAGTTTTATGCTACATTGGATTCTATTTTCTCTGACCTTCCCAGCGCTCACACGGCGATACTCGAACCACCTAATAATAATTACAAATCCCTTAATTGCTTTTTTGATAATGATGTCAAAAAAAATAAAACTTTATGCGCTAAAGGCACCATATGGAACGATTACATTAGACTATACGAACAAAAAAACAGGATAATATCTAATGTATGTTTTGAATACATTGAAGGCCAATATGTATTAAATTATTACAGCAGCAAAAATATCAATTGGGAAATTCCCTATGGGACAGTACTAAAAAAAATAAATAAAAAAAGTGTTGTAGATTTTTATAAAGATAATCATTCAATAGTAAACTATAGATACGATGCTTTTCGTGATATCATATATAAATCATATGCAATATTTAACTTTGAGCAAGGAATAGAAGTTGAGTTAGAAGTTGAAGATGCATCTGGATATATTTCAGTTATAAAAGCATTTTATAGCCCTATAGTAGAAGAAAAAGCAGTTTGGATGCCGGATGAGTTTTCTTATATTTTCCCCGGAAGCGATTTAAACCGTAAATTCTTTTATTCTTATATTGAAGATATTCAAACTGTTTATATAAACTTCCAAAGGCTAGATAAGGTAGCTTATAATAGTTTCAAGCTAAATATTGATAAGGTAAATAACAAAGAAAATATAATCATCGACTTAAGAAACAACTCAGGTGGAAATCCAAAATTGTTTATAAACTTAATCCTTTCACTAATAAACAATGAGAAAGATGAGGTTGTTAGAGAATGGTATGTGAAAGATTCTGAAATCAATAAAAATATACTATCATTATTAAAAAATGTTCATATCGAGGATGATACAGTTAAAATTAAAAATGCTGATTATTTTTTGGTAAGAGAATCTATTAAAAAAAACCAAGTAGTTAAAGGTTTTAAAACAAATAGGGTCTTTATTCTTGTAAATAACCGTTCTGCTTCTGCAACGGATTTGATAGTAAATTATATAAAAAGCAGAGGTCTCGCAACTGTGATTGGCACTAATACATGGGGAGAAGGGACATCAGGCTCTTATGCAGCAATACCATTACCGAACAGCGGACTGGTTTTTACATTTATGCCTGGATTAAGCTTTAATGATGATGGTAGTTGTAATTCTTGTGTTGGCACTTACCCAGATATATGGTCAGAACAAAGCATTGAAGACAGCATAAAGAAATGGGACATGTTGTCAAACGGTCAAGATATCCATAAATTCGAAGCTATCTTAGAACATGATACGATCTTGAAATGCGTAATTAATGAAATCAAAAACACTAATAAGTGAAAAATCATTTATTTAATGTTTAAAACATATTAGCGTTTAGTAGCGAACTGCAAAGGAATATATAACAAGAATAAATACAAGTCAAGGAAAATAAAAATGTCAAAAGAGAATAGTGTTAGTTTTTTAGCTATGGTTATAATGATAACCGCAATGTATACTTCTCATTGGAGTACATTAATTGGTTAGGTCATAGGTATATCATTGGTATCAACATTGTTAGATAGGGTAGTGTCAAAAAAGTTATGAAAACAACGAATTGAGATTA
>JAQVZV010000009.1 GCA_028708005.1 Bacilli bacterium | reverse complement strand
CCTTAGGCGGTAATAAGAAAACAATCATGTCATATGCTGGTATCGGGGATTTAATCTTAACGTGTACTAGTAGTAAGAGTAGAAAGTTTACTTTGGGTCGTTTAATTGGTTCTAAGGCTTCCTCTAAAGAAATAGAAGACTATAAAAGAACTACTACCATTGAAGGTTTATATACTCTAGAATCAATATATAAGTTACTTAGAAATAAAAAGGTACATATGCCTATTATTGATATAATGTATCGAATTATTGTTGAACATGATGACATTGAATTAATATCAAAGTTTTTAATTGAAAAGGATTAATAATCCTTTTTATAATTAATAATTGTAATATAATTATATTTATGTTAATATACACCCCATAGAGGTGCTTGTTATGGAAATTATGGATGTTGATTTTAATTATATCAGTGCTAACAACATAGTTGAAAAAAAACATAATAAATCATTTCATATAGCAAATGGATTGTGTTATAAATTATTGACCAACACTGATGTGCTGACTTGTGAAGAGATAGAATCATTATGTGTTATTGAAGACAAAATCAATAGACTTGAGGCATTAGGTATAAATGAAATTACTGGAATTTGTCCACCACTTAACAAGTTATACTATAATAATCAATTTATAGGGTATACAATGCCATATTTAGAAGGATTTATTGATATTACTACTGCTTCCCAAAACCTTAGCAATAACACTAAAATAGACTTATTAATTGAGGTAAGCCAAACACTTAAGGAATTACATATAAGACAAATCGCTCATACTGACATTCATTATGCTAATATATTAACTAATGGAGTTATTACTAAAATCATTGATTTTGATGATAGTTATATTTTTAAAGAAGGGGAAGTAACCCCGTATTATAAAACACCAGTTGGGGATATTGGAAGAATAAAGGAATTAATATTTCAACTTTTAATTGAGGCAAATATGCTAGCGATGACTGGGGTTGCAAGGGTGAGACTATTAGAGTTAATAAAGGAATATATGTATGATGTTTATTGTGATGGTGATTATGTTAGACGATTTAAAGCCGTCATCCCCCATAGATATCCACATGATTGGTTAGATAAATTTAGGCCATGTTTATGTAATGAAGAATGTTATAAGAAAAAATGAAGATTAAATCTTTATTTTTTAATTAATAAATACACTACGAACATAAGTTTGTGGTATAATATGATTAGGTGATGATATGGAAAGAATTATTTTTCATATTGATGTGAATAATGCTTTTCTTTCGTGGAGTGCTGTAGATTTATTGGTTACTGGTTATAAGATAGATATACGTACGATTGATGCGGTTATTGGGGGAGACGAATCAAAGAGGGCTGGCATTGTGTTAGCTAAAAGTCAAGGTGCTAAGAAAAAGGGAATTATTACAGGGGAACCTTTATATACTGCTAGAAAGAAATGCCCAGGGGTAAAAGTATATCCGCCTAAATATAACTTATATCAAAAAATGTCTAATAGCTTATTTGAGTTGTTGAGTAAGTATACCCCTGATATTGAAATTTTTTCCATTGATGAGTGCTTTATTGATTATGGTAAAGTTAAAAAGTTATATGGAGATGAATTGGCATTTGCTGAAAAATTAAAAGATAAAATCCAAACTTCTTTAGGTTTTACGGTTAATATAGGCATTGGGAATAATAAACTATGTGCCAAAATGGCGTCTGATTTTCTAAAACCAAATATGATACATACTTTATTTGATAATGAAATAAAGAATAAAATGTGGCCCCTTGCAATTGATAGGTTATTTGGTGTTGGTAAAAAGACAAGTGCTAAATTAAAAGGATTAGGTATAAATACTATTGGTGATTTAGCACTTGTTAATCCAGATAAATTAAGGCCATATTTTAAAAACCAGACTAATAACTTAATTGATATTGCTAATGGTATTGATGCCTCATCAGTTGTTATAGATAGGGGAGAGTCTAAGGGGATAAGTAATTCTACTACATTGGAACATGATTTAAAAACAAAAGAAGAAATCTATAAAGTATTACACGTTATATCTGAAAATTTAGCACTCGCTTTACGAAAACAAAATCGTTATGCATCTGTTGTCGTGGTGATCTTAAAAGATTGTTATTTTAAGACTTATTCTCATCAACAAAAGCTTAAGAATGCTACTAATATAACGGATGAAATATTTGAAATGTCAAAGAAGTTACTTGATGAGATGTGGACTTTTGAACCAATTAGATTAGTAGGAATAAGACTTGATAATTTGGTAACTGAAGTTAATTATCAGATGTCTTTATTTGAATCCTTTGATGACAGGATTAAGCATAATACGTTAGATAAAACGATTGATGAATTAAAATCTAAATATGGTTGTGATGTTATTCAACATGCTTATTTAAAGAAAGAAAATAATAATGATTAATATTTTAAATTGTTTGATTGTTTGATATACTTAGGATTAATAACATATGTATTATTGTTACTATTTGGTTATATGGAGGCAGATTATGTTAAAGATAGTTAAATATTTAAAACCATTTTTTATATCAATTGTTATTATTATTGGGTTGTTATTTGCTCAGGCGATGTCTGATTTAGCACTTCCAGATTATATGTCTAATATTATAAATACAGGTATTCAGCGAAGTGGAATCAAGAGTTCTTTGCCAGAAGTTATTAGAAGTAGTGAATTTAATAAGATAATGATGTTTGTTAAAGATGAAGATAAGGAACTTGTTTTATCTTATTACACTTTATTAGATAAAGAAAAGTTATCAAATAAGGAATATAAAAAGTACGTTGAATCTTATCCTGCTTTAGAAAATGAATCTTTATACCAATTAAATATTGATAATAAAGATAATATTGATGACATTGATTTTATAATGGCTTCATCTATGCTTATTGTTTATGGCATTGAAAATAAAAGTTTTAACACTTTGGGTGATGACTTTCAAATACCATCTAATATGGATCCCTTTTTAGTAATAAGTAATATGCCTAAAGAACAAATGAATGTTTTACTAGTTAAAATAGATGAAAAAATTAATGCTATGCCTGAATCAATGATTACTCAAGCATCGGTTATGTATATTAAATCAGAGTATAAAGCAATTGGTATTAATACTGATAATATTCAGAAAAATTATATTATTATTGCGGGTCTTAAAATGATAGGGGTTGCTTTATTAAGCATGATCGCTAGTGTGGCAGTAGGTTTTATTGCATCTCGAATTGCAGCTGGTTTAGGTCGCAACTTGCGTCGGGACTTATTTAATAAAGTTGAGAGTTTTTCAAAGGCTGAATTTGATAAATTTGGGGCATCTTCTCTTATAACTCGTACAACTAATGATATTCAACAAGTACAACATTTAACAGTTGTGTTATTAAGAATCGTTTTTTATGCGCCTATCTTAGGTATAGGCGGTGTTCTTAAAGTTTTAACAACTGATACTTCAATGGGATGGATTATCGGTGTAGCGGTAGCGGCTATTTCAGTTGTTGTTTTAAGTATGTTTGTTATCGCTATTCCAAAGTTTAAAATCGTTCAACAATTAGTTGATAAATTGAATCTTGTAACTCGTGAAAGTTTAACTGGAATGTTAGTTATAAGGGCTTTTAATACTGAAAAGTATGAAGAGAAGAAGTTTGATAAAGCGAATAAAGATTTAACCAAAACAAATTTATTTATTAATCGAACAATGTCATTAATGTATCCTTTAATGATGCTTATTATGAATGTCATTACAATTCTTATTGTATGGGTAGGTGCACATCAAATCAATAATGGTGTTATTCAAATTGGCGATATGATGGCTTTTATTCAATATACAATGCAGATAATTATGTCATTCTTAATGATAACAATGGTTTCTATTATGCTTCCTAGAGCATCTGTTTCGGCAGGTAGAATTGGTGAAGTGTTAGATACAGAACCGATAATTACTGATCCTAAGGAACCAAAGTCATTTGATAAGAAATTTAGTGGTTATATTCAATTTAATGATGTTTCTTTTAAATATGATGATGCTGATAATTATGTTGTTAAAAATATCAGTTTTGAGGCTAAACCAGGAGAAACAACAGCTTTTATAGGTAGTACTGGTTGTGGTAAATCAACCATTGTTAATTTAATACCAAGGTTTCATGATGTAACAAAGGGTGAGATATTAATAGATGGAATAAATATAAAAGATGTTACGCAACATGATTTGAGAGGAAAAATTGGTTATGTTCCCCAACGAGGAATTCTTTTTTCAGGGTCAATTGCTAGTAATTTAAAAATGGGTAATGAAAAATCTACTAAAGGGGAAATGAAACGGGTTTCTAAAATAGCTCAAGCTTTAGGTTTTATTGAGAGTAAATCTAATAAATTTAATTTTGAAATAGCACAAGGTGGAGATAATGTTTCCGGTGGTCAAAAACAAAGATTATCAATCGCAAGGGCGCTTATTAAGAAACCTGAGATCTATATCTTTGATGACACTTTCTCGGCTCTTGACTTTAAAACAGATGCTGCTTTGCGTAAGGCGTTAAAAAAAGAAACTAAAGATAGTACTGTTTTGATAGTGGGTCAAAGGATAAGTACTATTATGAATGCTGATCAAATAATTGTTTTAGATAAAGGAAAGATTGTCGGGATTGGTAATCATAAAGAACTTATGGAAAAGTGTAATGTTTATAAGGAAATAGCTTATTCGCAACTATCGAAGGAGGAACTTGCTAATGGATAAAAATAGAAAAAGTAATGTCAGACCTGGGGGGGTCTTTGGGGGCCCAATGGGACGTATGGGGAGGCAAGTTGAAAAAGCTAAAGATTTTAAAGGTACGATGAAAAAACTAGTTGCTTATTTAAAACCATATAGAGTTTCAATTATTATTGTTATCATATTTGCTTTTGGTAGTGCTGCTTTTTCCATCATTGGTCCTAAGTTGTTAGGTAAAGTTACTACTAAGTTGTTTGAAGGTTTAATCAGTAAAATTTCAGGAGTAGAAGGGACTGGTATTGATTTTCAATATATTGGTAAAATATTACTTACTATGCTTTGTCTTTATTTTGTTAGTTCTTTATTTTCCTTTATACAAGGGTATATTATGTCAGATGTGGCTCAAAAAGTGTCATTTAATTTAAGAAAATTAATATCTAAAAAGATAAATAAAATACCATTAAAATACTTTGATAAACAGACACATGGAGAAGTTTTGTCGAGAGTTACTAATGATGTTGATACAGTGAGTCAGACTTTAAATCAAACTATGAGTAACACTATAACATCTATTACAACAATTATTGGGGTTCTCATCATGATGATATCAATCAATATTCAGATGACATTAATATCATTAATTGTTATTCCTATCTCTTTTGTTTTACTAATATCAATTGTTAAAAGAACTCAAAAATACTTTCGTCATCAGCAAGAATACTTGGGAAATATAAATGGTTATGTTGAAGAGATGTATAGTGGGCATAATATTATAAAAGCTTTTAATGGCGAAGAACGTGTTATAAAAGCATTTGATAATTTAAATAGCAAATTATATAACTCTGCATGGAAATCACAATTTTTATCGGGTATGATGGTTCCTATGATGTCTTTTATTGGCAATTTGGGTTACGTTATAGTGTCAATTATGGGAAGTTGGTTGGTTATCAAAAATATTATTGAAGTAGGGGATATTCTATCATTTATTCAATATGTAAGGTCTTTTATGCAACCGATTGGTCAATCTGCTAATATTGCTAATACTCTTCAATCGACGATCGCCGCAGCGGAAAGGGTATTTGAATTTTTAAATGAGGAAGAAGAAACCCCAGAGAAGAAAGGGTCCTTTGATTTAAATAAGATTAAGGGGGCAGTAAAGTTTAATAATGTTAAGTTTGGTTATGATCCTAATAAAATAATCATTAATGGTTTTTCTGTTGATATTAAACCTGGTCAAAATGTTGCCATTGTTGGTCCCACAGGGGCGGGTAAAACAACTATTGTAAAGTTATTGATGCGCTTTTATGATATAAATAGTGGTTCAATTTTTATTGATAATCATGATATTAAAGATATTAGACGTAAAGATTTAAGAAGTGCCTTAGGAATGGTTTTACAAGACACCTGGCTTTTTAATGGATCAATCATAGATAATATTCGCTATGGCAATCTTGATGCTACTGATGAAGAGGTTATAGCAGCATCAAAAGCTGCATATGTTGATCAATTTGTACATACTTTGCCAGATGGATATAATATGATAATTAATGAAGAGGGTAGCAATATTTCACAAGGTCAAAAACAATTACTTACTATAGCTAGAGCTTTCTTAGCAGACCCTAAAATTCTTATTTTAGATGAGGCAACAAGTTCGGTTGATACGAGGACAGAGATACTTATTCAAGAAGCTATGGAAAAATTAATGAAAAATAGAACAAGTTTTATCATTGCGCATCGGTTATCAACTATTCGTAATGCTGATTTAATATTAGTTATAAAAGATGGTGATATTGTAGAACAAGGTAAACATGATGAATTATTAAAGCGAAATGGTTTTTATGCAAGCTTATACAATAGTCAATTTGAAACAAATGTATTATCATAAAGGTAACACGCTCGTTACCTTTATGTTTTATAACTATTTATGATTATCGGTATAAAAAGTTTACTTTTTATATCGGTTTTAGTATAATATACATATATATACAAGGAGGAGTAAGTAGATGTTAGATAAATTCATTCCTGATATATATCAAAAGAGTATTTTTACAATTGATTATAAAAAATTGAAATTACGTGGTATTAAATGTATTATTTTTGATGTTGATAATACAATTGAACCTATTTCTATAGCTAAGCCATCAAGAAAAGTAAAAGATTTAATTGAACGATTAAAGGATTTGGGATTTAAGGTATTAATAATGTCAAATGCTTCTAAAAAACGTTTAACTCCATTTAAGGAAATATTAGAAGTAGATTGTGCCGCATCATCAAAGAAACCTTTCTCTCATAAGTTCCATAAAATATTAAAAGAATATAACTATAAGGTGAATGAAGTTGCTATTATCGGAGATCAAATTATGACTGATATTTTTGGAGGAAATAAAGTAGGTATTACAACTATTTTGGTTAATCCTATTAGTTCAAAAGATCAGATTTTTACACATATAACGAGATTTTTTGAGAGAATAATTATAAGAAAAGCAATGAAGAAAAAGTTATTTACTAAGGGGCAATATTATGATTAAAAGATGTCATGGTTGTGGTGCCGTGTTACAACACGAGCGACCTGAATTAGATGGTTATATCGAATCTGAGGTGCAAGAAAAAGCTACTATCTGTAAGCGTTGTTTTCGTTTAAGATTTTATGGAGATTATGTTTTTGTAAAAAAAAGTGACGAAGAATATGAAAATATTTTAAATCGCATTAGTCAAACTGGTGACTTAGTTATTTATATGGTTGATATGTTTAACATTAATAATAGTGAGCTTAAAAATGTCGATAGGCTTTTAAATAATCCTATGATTTTAGTACTTACTAAAAGGGATTTAATACCTAAATCAGTCAAAGATAGTAAAATTATCGATTATATCAGGGGTTTTAATTTAGATGTTATTGACATTATTAGTATTAGTGGTGAGAAAAATTATAATATAGATAAATTATATAAAATGATTCTTAAACATAAGAAGTCTAATAATGTATATATTGTTGGTAATACTAATGCTGGTAAATCAAGTTTTATTAACAAGATGATTAAAAATTATTCTAATGATAAGGCAGTTATTACGACCAGTATGTTACCATCTACAACGTTAGATTTACTGGAAATAAAATTAAATGATAAATTAACTTTAATAGATAGTCCTGGTTTAATAGATGATGGTAATATTGTTAATAGTTATGATTATACAATATTAAAAAAGGCATTACCTAAGAAAGAGGTAAAACCTCGTACATATCAAATTGATCCTAATCATTCTTTAATGATTGAAAACCTAGTTCAAGTAGATTATGTAGAAGGATCGCGAAATAGTTTTACATTATATTTATCAAATGAGTTGGAAGTGAAAAACGTTGGATTAAATTACAATATTAAAATATATAACCCTAAAAAACATTCTTTTGTTGTTAATAAAGGGGAAGATATTGTTATAAGTGGTTTAGGTTGGATTAAGATTGTAAATGATGGTAGAGTAGATGTTATTGTTAACGAGAAAGTAAAAGTATATAAAAGAGATAGTGTTATTTAACATTTTTATGTGTAATATATTATAAAAAGGATGACAAATTTAATAAAACTGGAAAATATAGTTGCATTTTTTAAATATATAAGTTAAAATAAAATAGTCATTTTAAATGGTGTATTACATGGGCTTGTAGCTCAGCTGGTTAGAGCGCACGCCTGATAAGCGTGAGGTCGATGGTTCAAGTCCATTCAAGCCCACCATTAGAATGCCCCAATAGCTCAGTTGGTTAGAGCACTTGACTGTTAATCAAGGGGTCCTAGGTTCAAGTCCTAGTTGGGGCGCCAGTATTATTTGGCCCGTTGGTGAAGCGGTTAACACACATGCCTTTCACGCATGCATTCACGAGTTCAAATCTCGTACGGGTCACCATGTATAGTGTATAATCGCAAAACGGAGGTATCCGTTTTTATTTTTAAAAGATTACTATTCAAAATAGTAATCTTCTTTTACTTCTATAAGTTCAGCATTCGCCAACTTTAATCTTTCAATTATATTCACTTCATCTTCTTTAAGTAAAATGATATATTTAATATTATCGCCAAAATCTTTTTTTATAATAGAAACTTTATTAATAATAAAGTCAATATCTTTAAGGTCTTCATAAGTAAAACTAATAGATACTTTATAACACTTGTAAATATTAACTAATTCAGTAGTCTCTAAGGCTTCTCTGACACACTTGCCATATGATCTAATTAGTCCCCCAGCACCTAATTTAATTCCTCCAAAATATCTTACGACAACACACAAGATCCTATCTAAGTCATTTTTTTCTAATACGCTTAAGATTGGTATACCTGCTGTTCCGCTAGGTTCACCATCATCACTAGAACGTTTAATATTATTAATTATGTAAGCATAACAATAGTGTGAAGCATTTTTATATTCACCTTTGACAGCTGAAATAATATCAATTGCTTGTTCCTCACTTGTGATATGATAAAGAAGGGCAATAAATTTAGATTTTTTAACAATTAGTTCATGTTCTATCTTCACTTTAATTGTTTTCATTCTTCTCACCATTTTTATTATATACATATAATGAATACTTGTCCATTTAATCGATTACAATATTGCTAAATTGTTATTTTCTACTTGTTTTTATAGTACAAAATATGTTAAAATGTAAACGTGCTTACGATTGATGTAAGTACTCAATCAGATGGAGTAGTACTCAAGAGGCTGAAGAGGCGCCCCTGCTAAGGGCGTAGACCGGGAATCTGGTGCGAGAGTTCAAATCTCTCCTACTCCGCCATAAAAATTTAATCCTAAATATAGGATTTTTTTAATTTTTATAGCTAATATACTAGATTTATCATTAGTTTTTTTATATAATAAACATGTGTAATTTTTTAGGGGGTATAATTAATATGGAAACAGTAGCAGTGATGATGGAGAGAATACCGTTATCTGATTGGGGATTTATATTTAGACCCATTGATATTATTACGGGTAAAATCGATGAGACAGAAAATGTGTTTATTACAGAACAGCAAACTTTTTATTATAATATGAATGATTGTGCTTTGTTTTCATCAGATGGAAGATTATGTTATGGGTATGAAACATCTATTGAAAAATTGAAGGCTAAGAGTCCAACGCAAGAATTGAAGGATGTTCTTAGGGATTATTTTGGTTATATTTCTCAATATTGTTATATGGGGTATTATTCTGATCGGACGGGAAATATCGAAATTATTATTATTCCTCTTGATAGTATAGAAAACCTTTCTACTAGAAAGCGTACTTTTACATATGAAGAAGATGAATTAGTTTTAACTCTTTCTAGAAATGATGTTGAATCTATTTTGTTTGATATATCTAATGAAAGATTGGCTATGTTACTTGAGCGCTTCACTAAATATAGGAAGTCATTTATTTCGCTTGAAAAGTCATCTAGACGACCACAAGCTACTATCGCCTCATCTAATAATAAGATTCCACAAGCAGCGGCTCAACCACAAACTATCTCTCAATCAGCACTGTTGCCTGAAGCGAAAGAAAGAACTAAAAGTATTGATATAGCAGATTTATATCAAAAAGTTACTTTAGGTATCAAATCACAAGATGAACAAGTACGAGAAATTATAACAACGATTGCTATGAACTATATTAATAATGGCGCTCATAATTCTCATATTTTAATTTCCGGACCAACTGGGACTGGGAAGAGTGAAATTATAAATCTTATTAGCAAACATATCAATGTCCCAATGACTAGTTATGATATGACTCAAGTATCAATGACTGGATATGTGGGAAAAAGTATTGATGATATTTTAATGCGTTTGTATTTTAATGCTAATAAGGATTTGGAAAAAGCTGAGAATGGTATTTTAGTGTTAGATGAAATAGATAAAAAAGCATCTCATGATAATGGTGATGTAGCATGTAGAGGGGTGTTGAACTCATTACTTAAGGTTCTTGATGGGACCATATTTGATTTAAATTTTGGAAAAGAAGGAGTGGTTTCATTTGACACTTCAAAACTTACAATTGTTGCGATGGGGGCCTTTTCTAATATGAAATCACAACATTCTAATCCTATCGGTTTTAATCAAATTACAAAAAAGATTCCAATTGATATTTGTGTTGAAGATTATGTTCAATATGGAATACCAGAAGAATTTTTAGGTAGATTTACAACGATTGTTAATTTGAATCCATTAACAGTAGAAGACTTAAAAACCATTTTGTTGACTTCAACTATAAGTCCGTTAGTAATGAAAAGGTTAGTCTTAAACGAATTAGGAGTTCAAATTAACTGTACTGATGAATTTATTGAAGAAGTTGCCAAATCCGCGATAGCAATGAAAACGGGCGCTAGAGCTTTACGATCAATTGTTGAATATTCCTTAAAAAATGCTGAGTTTGAAATTTTAAAAGATAGAAAATATAGTAATCTTATGCTAGATGGTGAAACAGTTTATGATAATAAAGCTTATGTACTAAAGTAATAAAAATTATTGATAATTCAATAGTTTTTTGTTTATGTTTTAATTTATTAGTTAGTTTATACATGATATAATATGACTGATGGGATGTGTAAATATGAGTATTATAAAGGTAATGGACCAAAGATTAGCTAACAAAATAGCTGCTGGCGAAGTTGTTGAAAAGTGTGTTTCGGTTGTTAAAGAATTAGTTGAAAATAGTATTGACGCAGGTGCTAAAAAGATAAAGATTGAATTAATTGAGTCTGGTATTCGCGAGATAAAAGTAACAGATGATGGTGTAGGGATGAATAGTGAAGATGCTAAATTAGCCTTTTTACCTCATGCTACTAGTAAGTTAATTACTGATGATGATTTGTTTAATATTACGTCTTTAGGTTTTAGAGGGGAAGCCCTTCCTTCAATCGCCTCAATAAGTGAAATTACATTGAAAACAAGTACTGGTTCAGTAGGAACTATTATTCATCTTAAAGGTGGTAATATGGAAAGTGTTGAAGCTGGAGATGCTAGAATAGGAACCACTGTAACAGTTAATAATTTATTTTTTAATACCCCTGCAAGATTAAAACACTTAGGTAGTTTATATTCTGAATTAGCTAATATTACAGACTATATTAATAAGATAGCGTTATCATATACTGATATCTCGTTTACTTTAATAAATGATAATAAAGTAATATTAAAAACTGATGGTAGTGATAATCAACTAAAAGTTATTAATGAAATTTATGGTATAGACGTTGCGAAAAAGATGATTGAAATTAAGGCTTCTAATGATGATTATGAAATAAGTGGTTATATTTCAAAACCAGAAATAACAAAGTCTAATCGTAATCATTTAATAACCCTTGTAAATGGGCGAGTGGTACGTAATATTGAATTGAATAGGGTTATAAATGATGCATATCATACATATAAGCCTGAGGATAAATATCCAATTGTAGTTATAAATATAGGTGTTGATCCAACCTTAATAGATGTTAATATTCATCCTACTAAAATGGATATTAAATTTAGTAAATTTGATGCTTTAAAAGAATTGTTAAAAAATGAGATTAAATTTAAGCTTAATAGTATCAATCTTATCCCTAATGTTAAGTTAAAAGAAGACAAATATGTCTCATATCAAGAACTGTCTTTAGATTTATCAAGAACAGATAATATTAATACTATAGATACTGCTTCTATCGTTGAAGATAGTACTGAGGTTTATCATAATGACATTAATCTGATTTTAGAAGAACATAATGAAACAGCTAAAATTGAAGATAAAATACCTGAGATGTATCCAGTAGGATTAGTTAAAGGTACATATATTGTTTGTCAAAATGAACTAGGTATGTATCTGATTGATCAACATGCTGCAAAAGAAAGAATAAATTATGAATATTATTTAAAGTCATTAGGTAATCCTAAGAGTGATGCAATTACCATGTTAATTCCTATTACGATTGAATTCCCGTATAATGAGTTTCTTATTGTTAAGCAGAATTTAGATATTTTAAAGCGAATGTATTTTGATGTGGAAGAATTAGGAACTAATACATTAATATTTAGATCTCATCCTATTTGGTTACCTGAGGGATATGAAGAGGATGCTATTAGAAAGATATGTGATATATTAGTACTTAAAGAAAAATATTTTGATGTTGAAAAGTTTAATGAGTCCATTGCTATTACGATAAGTTGTAAACTGGCTATTAAGGCTAATGAAAATATTAGTCATAGTGAGATGGAAACATTAATTGATGACCTTAGACTATGTCAAAATCCATATACATGTCCTCATGGTAGACCAACAATTATCTTCTATTCTAACTATGACCTCGAAAAGTTATTTAAAAGGTCAATGTAAAAAATATATAAAAGGGTAAAAGTATTATGTACTGATAATATTAGGGGTTAAATGATGGGATGCCTTATATAAAAAAACTTAATGAATTATTATTACATGATATAAGATTACGAAAAAGAGATTATGCTTTAAGATTGTTTGAACTTAGGAAACAAGGGGTTACGGAAGAAGAAGTGTGTGAGGTCGCTATAAAGTTAAGAAGCTAGGTATTT
>JAQVZV010000112.1 GCA_028708005.1 Bacilli bacterium | reverse complement strand
AACGTTTGTTAAATCAAATGGACAGGGTATTAACTCCTTATAAGAATAATATAAAAGACTATACCATTCACGAATTCTTAACATTAGCTAGTGTTGTTCAAAGTGAGGGCATTGGTGATGAAGATTGGCCAAGTATTGCTAGTGTATTTTATAATAGGTTAGATCAAAAAATGTCTTTTGGAAGTTGTGTTACAGCATGTTATGCTGCTAAAATTGATTCATGTACATCTAGCAATGTTCCCACTAGTATTGTGAGTCCCTATAATACATATCTATCCAGTATGGCGGGTAAATTGCCTATAGGGCCTATTTCTAATCCCGGAGCAGAAGCGATTAATGCTACAGCTACCCCAGCGTCCACTGATTATTTGTATTTTGTTTCAGATGCACACCGAAAAACATATTTTAATAAAACACATGATGAACATAAAGCTACAATTGCAAGACTCAAGGCATTAAAATTATGGTTAGAAGATTAGATGGCAATAAAAAATATTAAATCAAAACAATCATCATAAATTCTATTGTGTAATTGATTTGATATTTTTCTACCACTTTACACTTATATATATATGTTTTTTAAATATATTTTATAGTCACGTGCTATAATAAGATTAGATTAAGAGGAGTGAATACAATGGACAATTTCAATTATGAAAACAAAGATCAAAAAGGGCTATTAATAGCACTGATAATTCTGATTATAGTTTTATCAGTAGGATTAGGTTACTTTATCTGGAAGGATTTCCAAAAAGTAGATAACGAAACCCCAGGTACAGAAAATGAACCTAAACAAGTAGAGATGACAGCTCAATGGTTTGATGACTATCTAACGCCATTATTTATAACTAATGGTGGACTTAATATGGTAAATCCATCAAACAAGGAAATATTTATAAAAGCGATTAATTTAACAGTTTATTTAAACCCTTCTGCGAAAGAAAGTATAGGGGATAAATTCCTAATAAAGGGAGAAGCGGTCGCCAACAATGTTGAGAAGTATTATGGAATTAAAAACTTTATCTATAATGTTAATGACAATCAATTTATATATGATGAATCAAGAGGCGGATACTTATCTTCATTAGCATTTGGTGTTGGACAAAAAAGTGGACCTATAGCAGAATATACTGTAAATAATGTGGTTTATCAAATTGATGATGTAACATTAAATGTGCTAGAAGATTATAAAGGTGAAGCTGATAATAAAGAATACACTGTGAAATTGAAGTGTACTAAAGAAGTTTGTGTGGTTAAAAGCATAAATGTTAAATAGTATTAGTAAGTTAAAATGAATTATAGCGAGTTGAAATCAATATTTTGATTCGCTTTTATTTTGCATCCAAATATTTTAAAAAGGCACATAATTGTTATATTATGTGTCTTTTATGTGAGTGTTAGAAAACTATTGATATAGTTCTTTTTTTAAAGCTTCAATGTTATCATACATAATTTTGATAAAATCAACTTTATCAATTCTTTCGTCTTCGCTTAAATTAGAAGCCGTTTTTAAACTAATAGGTGTCACTTTATATTTATTGACTAATCTTTTGGCAGTTTCGTTTAATTCATTATTATCTTTTACAAAGATATACTTTATTTTTTTGTTGATCATAAGTTTTTCGATGTCATTTATCTTTTTAGCTGTTAAGTTTTCATTTTCTTCTAATGATAGTACATTTAATCCGTATTTTGTTAAGTATAATAATATATCATCGGCAACAACAATATTTTTATCAATGGCATTACTTACAATAAGTTTTAATTCGGCATCTATTTCAGAGATATCTATTTTTAATTTATTGTAATTATCTTCAATTTCTCTTTCTAAATAAACATTTGTAATATATTCTTTGAATCCCTCTTTAACATTACGAGCCATCATTAGAAAGTGAGATGGATCAAGCCATATTTCTTCTTCGCCGTTTATATATTCCATGCTCATAGCAGCATCAATAATTAATAAACTTTTATTTTTATTAAGCATTGAAAGAGCATAGTTTTTTTCATTGCTTAGTCCATTATATATAAAAATTCTCCCCTTACTATAGTCTGTTAATTGTTTGTCCGTTAGGGTGTAACTTTTTATATCTACATCGTTAGGATATATACTGATGATGGTTCCGTTATCACCGTATAATCTTTGGGTTATATATTCTATAGGGTAGTTAGTAGTGTAAATGGTGGCATTTTCTAGGCTGTCTTTTTTAAAACATCCTGAAACTAAGAATAGTGCTATACATAAAATAATTACATGCTTGATTTTCATTTTATCCTCCTTGGTGGTACGGGGTCGTATCCTTTATTGCCCCATGGGTTACATCTTAAGATCCTTTTTATTAATAACCATGTTCCTTTTGCCGTGCCATGTGTTTCTAAGGCTTCAATTCCGTAGTTTGAACATGTCGGGATATAACGGCAACTTCTATGTGATGATAATGGTAAGGACTGATATATTTTAATAAGAAAGATTAAGATGTGTTTCATTATATCACCTATTATTATTTTACGATATTTTTTCATATTTGTAAAATAAAATAATATAATTTCTATCTCTTTGTTTGTATTATATGGTGGCTTTTGATATAATGATAATGGTGATAATATGGAAATATTACTTAAAAAACTAAATATAGAATCGCAAGATATTACATTATATAGAAGGGCTTTTGTACATTCTTCTTATGCGTATGAACATAATATGATTCCTAATTATGAGAGACTGGAATTTTTAGGTGATGCTGTTTTAGAATTGGTGATAAGTGATTATTTATATAATGAATTGGATTTAGAAGAAGGACAAATGACAAGAATGAGAGCCGCTTATGTATGTGAAGAGGCATTATATAAGTATGCTTTAAGTCTTAACTTTAATGAATATGTAAAATTAGGGCATGGTGAAGAACAAAATGGTGGCAAGTTTCGTAAAGCTATTTTAGCAGATGTGTTTGAAGCTTTTGTTGGCGCTATATATTTAGATTTAGGTTTAGATAAGGTGAGAGAGGTAATAAAGCAAGTTGTGATTCCGATGATTGAATCTGAAGATGAGTATTTTTTTAAGGACTATAAAACGATCCTTCAGGAACTCGTTCAAATAGATCAACGCGCAGTTGTTTATGAGTTGGTAAGAGAGTTTGTCCCGCCCCACAATAAAACGTTTACCGTTGCTGTTAAGGTTGATGGTATAAAGTTTTGTGAAGG
>JAQVZV010000111.1 GCA_028708005.1 Bacilli bacterium | reverse complement strand
ATTATTAGTTGACTCCATATCAACATTATCCCCTAAATTAACAAAGATGCTTAAAGCTTGCATTTTAAATGATAGCGTTTTCCTGCGAATTAATTTTAAAATTTGTTTAGTTCTAAATAAATCAAATTCATATTGTTCATTATTATGAATATAATTTGAGGCGATTCTTACAACCTTATATTGATTATCTAAATTCTCTAACCATATTTCATTTTCAGCCCCATGTAAAACTATTGGGTTATATCCTTCAACTGTTATAAAATAATGTAATAGTTTCATAACAGTTTCGTTCTTTTTATCAATATTTACTTCTGCCATACTAACACCTCCTCAGTAATAATAAGTGTTCCTATTATAACACTTTTTTACTTAAATGTTCCCATTAATTTTATAAAATGAGTTGGGAGTTCAATTCTAAATTCCATATACTCTCTCGTTTTCGGATGATTGAAAGCTAACAAGTAAGCATGTAACATCTGGCCAGTATCATCAATAGTTTTCCTATAACCATATACTGAATCATTAATAATTGGATGATCAATATAACCAAAATGAACTCTTATTTGATGAGTCCTACCTGTTTCTAATCGGCATTCCACAAGCGTTACATCATTTAGCCTTTCAATTACTTTAAAATGAGTTACTGCTTCCTTAGCATTAATATTAGTAACCATCATCTTCTTCCTATCATTAGGGTTTCTTCCTATAGGAGCATCAATAGTACCAGAATCATTCAATATTAATCCTGAGACTAAAGCCATATAACCCCTTGTAATTTTTCTATCTTTTAAATCCTGGGCTAATTTAATATGTGTCTCATTATTTTTAGCAATTACCATTAAACCACTAGTATCTTTATCTAATCTATGAACAATCCCGGGTCTCATTGCCCCATTAACATCTGACAACTCTTTACAATGGTATAAAAGAGCATTAACTAAAGTATTAGAAGTATGACCGAAGGCTGGATGAGTAACCATCCCAGATGGTTTATTAACCACTATTAAATCATCATCTTCATATTGTATATCTAATGGTATATCTTCTGGTTTAATAGAAAAATCAGTTTCCTCTACTCGCTCTATTGTGATAATATCATCATTTTTCAAGGAATAACTACTTTTTATATTTTGATTATTTACCTTTATATTATTATCTTTAATTCTTTCTTGAATTTTATTTCTACTTAAACCTATTTCCTCTATTAAATATTTATCAATTCTCTCCCCTTCACCATTTTCATCTACTATTAACCTTTTCATCCTTTAATCCACCACCTTTAAGTATCTCTATAATTAAAAGAGAAGTACCAATCACAATAGCCATATCACTAACATTAAATACTGGATAATCATATGTAAATATATATGTATCTATAAAATCAATAACACTCCCATAAATAATGCGATCTATCAAATTACCTATTATACCACCAATAAGTAGCCCGTATGATAGTACATTTATAAATTTAATATCCATTTCATTTATAACTTTAATTAATATTATAAGTGTAATTAAGGTCATAAATAACAAAAAAATAGTATTGCCACTAAACATTCCCCAAGCCGCACCATCATTTTTTATATAAGTAATATATAAATAATTAGGAATAACAGTGATACTTTCCCCTAACTCAATTAAATTCATCACAATTATTTTAGTAACTCTATCTAATAAAATAATAAAAGTGCCAACAAAATATAACCACTTTTTCATAGCGTCACCTCATTAACATTCTAACATGAGAACAAAAATAAATAAAGGCATCAAAATGCCTTTATTTACTACAAATTATAATTATTTTTTAGCTTGTGTTAATACATTATTCATAAGTTTCTCTAAATTATCGACTACTATGGTAACTCCTGATACAGTATCAGTATATACTTTATCTTTTTCTTCTTTATCAGCTGGTTTTTCACTAGTTATTTTGCCATCAGCATCTTTATATTTTAAGACTAACCAATCAATACCTTGTTCGTCTATTACTTTCTTAGAGAAATTGTCTACTTGTTCATACCACTCACCAACATCAGAAACTCTAGCCATACCATATTCATCGCCTAAGCCTCTTTTAGTTGTAAGTGTACAAGTATCATCAATTACACCTCTCGTTGCGCATCCAGATAAATAAGCCGCATCAAATAACACGCTCTTAATATGACCAGTATCATCTACATACATTGTAACTGTATAATTACTATCCTCATCATATGCAAAATAAGTTCCTTCTTTATAGTCACCTACTTTTCCTATCTTTTCACAACCAGTTGATAACATTAAAACTATTAACATAAAACTAAATAAAACCTTTTTCATTAATTCTCCTCCTATCGTATAAATCAATTATATAAAATTTAATTATTAATTACAATACATTAGGATTACTTTCATAAAATCTTAACACATTTTTGGCAACATAACCTATTACTAATCCTGTCGGAATAGATAATATTAATATTATGGGTAAATAAAATATAATACTAGTTGTCTTTAATAATATAATAGCCATGCCTATTTGTCCTAAACAATGAAATACAGAGCCAATTACACTTACTCCCACTACTGAAAGAGGCGAAAACTTTTTAAATAAATACATAAAAATTATACTACTAATAGCGCCACCTAAACTAAGGAAAAAGCCAACACTAAATAACCCCGTTCTAATTAACCCCACAATAAACACTCTACCAATAGAAATATAACAAGCATCTTTAAAATCAAGTATATATAAAGATACTAATATTACTATATTAGCAAGTCCTAATTTAATCCCAGGAATAATAGAACCTATTAATGGAATCATACCCTCAATAACACTTAGTACTACTGATAACGAAATAAACATCGCAATCGTAGTTATTTTTCTAATTTTCATAAATCACCTTACTATTACATCTATATTTTTATCTTTTTCTACAATCTTTACAATTATTTTATTGGGTAAACATACAATCACTTCATAAGAAGATTGTATAAAACCCTGGTTAGAGCACAAATTTAAAGGAGATATTTCTTCTTTAACTCTAACCTTACCCTTTTTCGCCTCTAATATAACATCTCCATTTAAACCCTCTACTTTATATTCTTTAACCTCATTAATATCAAGATCAATCTTTAATATTAAATCATTATCATAATAAACATGAGCCTCTTTAGAACCATTGTTATCCATCGCCTTGAATAAAAGAAAAACTACACT
>JAQVZV010000110.1 GCA_028708005.1 Bacilli bacterium | reverse complement strand
AGAACTTGTATCCAATGGATATCAAGAAGTAACATTACTTGGTCAAAATGTTAATGCTTATGGTAAAGACTTTGATGATTTAGATTATACAATGGAAAAGTTATTAGAAGCGGTTAGTAAAACCGGTATTAATAGAATTAGATTCGTAACTAGTCACCCATGGGATTTTACTGATGGAATGATTGATGTTATCAAAAACAATCTAAATATTATGCCTTATTTTCATCTTCCACTACAAAGTGGTAGTGACAAAATATTAAAATTAATGGGTCGAAGATATAATAGAGAAAAATACTTAACCTTATTTAATAAGATAAAGGAAAATATTCCTCATGCCTCAATTACAACTGATATTATTGTTGGTTTCCCAAACGAAACAGAAGCAGACTTTAATGCTACCTTAGATATTGTAAATACATGTAAGTTTGATGGTGCTTATACATTCATCTATTCCCCGCGAGAAGGAACTCCCGCTGCTAAAATGAAAGATGATATTAGTCTTGAAGAAAAAGAACAAAGACTTCAGACATTAAATAGAGTTGTCAATAAGTATGCTCGTTTATCTAATGAGAAAATGCTTCATAAAATTGTACCTGTTTTAATTGAAGGATATAGTGAAAAAGGAAATAATATGTTAATGGGATATACTGATACTTTTAAATTAGTTAATGTTGAAGGTGATAAAAAGTATATTGGTAAGATTGTAGATGTAGAAATTACTGATATTAAATCATGGAGTTTAAATGGGAGAATTATAAATGGAGATAGATAATGCTTTTGATCAATTACTTGAATTAATAAAACAGACCGATATTTATAAAAAATATAATCATATCTTAAGACAAGCGAAGGACAATCAAGATATAAATAGCATAGTTAAAGATATAAAGACTATTCAACAAAGATTAGTGAAAGCTGAATATATAGATAAGAAAAATATTGAGACTTTAGAAATAGAATTAGAGTCTAAGAAACAAGCTTTATATAGTATTCCGTTATATCAAGATTATCTTGAAGTATCTGAGGAACTTAATACTTTAATAATGCTCATAAATAAGAAGATACAATCATGTATAAACAGTTTAGATATCTAAACTGTTTTAACTTTTCTATGTTATACTAATGATGGTGATTATATGAAAAAAACAATTTATCTCATAATGTTAGTACTACTCTTAAGTGGATGTAATCACATAACCATGGTTAGTAAAGATTTATCATATATGAATACTTATATAGGTATTAAGATATACAATAAAGATACTAAAAAAATGGAAGCGGCCTTGAATAATATTGATAAAATGTATACTGAATATGATAAATTAGCAGATCGATATACATCATATGAAGATATTATAAATATTAATTATATTAACAATAAACTTGGTATAAATGAAAGACTTAAGATAGATGATAAATTATATAAATTATTAGATTATAGTAAACGATATAATGATCAAACTAATAACTTATTTAATATTGCTCTTGGTAATGTTATTGATACTTGGGTTCAATATCGTGATGGTATTAAAACTGGAGTTCCTAGTATTACGGAGCTTAAAAACAGTGGTAGTATTGATATAAATGCTTTAGTTTTATTAGAAGATAATACTATTATGAAAACAGCTGATATATCGCTTGATTTAGGTGCTATTACTAAGGGATATGTAACTGAATTAGCAGCTGATTATTTAGATAGTATAGGTCTTCATCAATATTTAATTACAGCAGGTTCAAGTAGTGTTAAAGTAGGGAATCATTACGATAATGATCGCTATAAAATTAAATTAACTGATCCTAGGCCAACTAATAAATATAATAAGATAGTTAAAGGAAATAATATAGCCATAACAACTAGTGGTGATTATGAACGTTATTACGAATATGACGGCGTTAGATATCATCATGTAATTAATCCTAATACATTGTTTCCTCCTAATCATATGCTCGCTGTAACAGTAATTAATGATGATGCTGCTTTAGGGGAAGTATTATCAACAACCTTATTTTTAATGCCTATTGAAGATGGCCTTGAATATATTAAACAATATGATGGTGTTGAAGCTGTATGGTATGGAACTGATGGAACCATAACATTATCAAAAGGAATGAGTAAGTATGAATAAACATGATTATCTTTTAATATCAATTGTTATGATAATTGGTGTATCTTTTTTCATTATTAATTCATTAGTTAGTTTTAAAGCTTCTAAAGCCTACGTTTATTATGATAATGAATTAGTTCAAACAATTGATTTATCACATGATAATTTAAAAGAATACACAATAAAAGGTTATAACGGTGATGTTGTTATTGAAACAATGAAAAATAAAATTAGAGTTAAAGAAGAAACTTCACCACTTCACCTTTGTTCAAAACAAGGGTGGGTAAGTTCTTCTTTAGAGCCGATAGTTTGTTTGCCTAATAAAGTAGTTATTAGAATTGAAAGTTCAAAAGAAGAAGTAGATGCAGTCGTGAGGTGAATTTGATGGAACTTAGGAAATTAACACAATTATCAATGCTATTAGCATTAGCCGTCGTCTTAAATATTTTTGAAAGTATGATACCTATTCTTGGTAATATTATTCCTGGATCTAAATTAGGATTAGCCAATATCGTTATTCTTTTTGTTATATATATTTATGGCTTTAAAGATGCTGTTTTTATATCCTTAATGCGTGTTTTATTAGTAGGAATTCTAAGAACAGGATTATTCAACATTGTTTTCTTTTTTAGTTTGGGTGGTGGCATTATCAGTGTTATAGCAATGTCTTTAGTTCATCGCTTTACTAAATTATCAATTATAGGCGTAAGTATTATAGGGGCAATATTTCATAGTATAGGTCAAATATTAATAGCAATAATAGGTTTAAAACTGCCCAATATGATTTTTTATTTACCATATTTATTAATAATTTCAGTACCAACCGGTATTGTGATTGGTATGATATCTCAAAAAGTAATTACGTTTTATAAGAAAGTTAATAAGCCAGCCAAAGAAATTTAAAAATTTCAAGAAAACTATTGCAATTTTTTATTCACCTTAGTATAATTATCAAGGGTAAAAAAATACCTTCTTGAATTTATAATTGTAGGTGATATTTATGGTAAATTTAAAACAAGCTAATTCTCATTTTTCTAATGTTTTAAATTTCTCTATTTATCATTTAAACTCTAGATAATGTCTAGGGTTTTTATTTGCAGTAATTAATATTT
>JAQVZV010000008.1 GCA_028708005.1 Bacilli bacterium | reverse complement strand
CTTTTTTGTTATTATTAATACTTGTTAAGGCATCTTCCAAAGCCTGTTGAACAGTCCTTAACTTGGGTTGCTTTTGATATCCATAGTAATTGGTTGCATCATAACTAAATCTTATAAGATAACGTTTCATACAGTAACCATCCTTATTATATTATAGATTAAAAGTCCTAAATGAAGGAGTATCATGTTCTCATCAAAGTGACTCCATTTATGATGACGATAAGTGGTTCTTTTAATATCACCGCGATACAACCTAACCTCCATTATATCTGCAACCATATCAGCTTTTCTAGTAGACAAAATAAACATTGGTACGATCATTGAGGAAATAGCAATCACTTTCCCTTTTACATTTGAATGTCTAAAATCTATTCCCCTACTAGCCTGAGACTTCATAATCTTATCTGTCTGTTCAAAAATATTAGGTATAAAACGTAAAGCGAGGGTTAATGATAAAGACATTTGTTTGACAGGTAATTTAAATACTGATAAAGGACTAAAGACATTTTCTAAACCATAAGTTATTTCACTTTTAGATGTTGTATAAGTCAAAACCATAGTATACAAAATACCTAAGATAATTTTAATAAGTGATGTTATCATTTGATACCAAGAACCATTAAAAATTAATGTTATTAGGAATAAAAAGACAATTAATACTTTTAAGGCCTTAATGCTTCTTAAGTATACCTTAAATGGTATCTGTGAAAATGATATAACCAATATCGTTAAGATGCTTAAAAGGGCTAGCATGATGGTGCTATCAAACATTAATAATATTAAAAATAGTAATAAGCAGATGATTTTACTAATGGGATTCATTTGATGGATTTTAGAATTAAGTGGAATATACTTACCAATCATTATATTAAACATTGCGATATATATCCTTTATTAAATCTTTTACGTCTGTATGACGACCTAGTATAACTCCTTTTTCAGTTATTACTTTTCCTGTAAATTCCACTATCTTAGGTACCCTTAATCCATGTTTATGCAATAAGGTTGCATTTTTAAACACTTCATTCTTAGACCCACTTAATACTATTTTCCCATTATCTAAAGCAACTATATGATCAGCGATAACATTAAGCATATCAACATCATGAGTAACTATAATTACTGTTTTATTATACCTGTCTCTTAATCTTCGAGCAAGATTCATAAATTTCTTCTTGTTTCTATAATCTAAACCAGCGGTTGGTTCATCTAAAATAATAATTTTAGGGTTAAAGACCATAACTGATGCGATGGCAATCATTCGTTGTTCACCACTACTAAGTTCAAAAACATTGCGTTCTAAATAGCTATCATTCAACCCTACCATTGTCAATGCTTCTGATACTTGTTTATGTATTCTATCATTTTTATATCTAAAATACTTAAGTGCAAATGACACTTCTTCTCTGACAGTTGGATTGAAAAATTGTTCTTCTGGAAATTGAAATACCAAACCAACTTTACGTCTTAAATCATTTATGTTTTTTACTTTCATGTTTTTCTTAATATCAAAATCTGCTATTTCAACGTTACCATAACTAGGAACAATTAAAGCGTTTAAGAGTTGAATTAAAGTTGATTTGCCACTACCAGATTTACCAATTATTCCAATAATGCCTTTCTCATCTAAACTGAGATTAACATCTTCTAAAGCTGTTTCCTCAAATAAAGTATGTTCATTATAAATATGAGTAACATTATTAATTCTTATTTCCATAATGTATTCACCATCTCATTCATATCTAAAATTATATGATCAATTAATCCATATAGTTGTAACTTTATTGATAAATCAACCATAAAGGGTATTTCAATTCCTATTCGATTGAAGATTTTGTCTTCTTGTAATACAGCTTTAACTGGTCCTTCAATTATAAGCTTACCATTATTTATTACAATCATTCTATCTGCCTTATAAGTTTCTGCAAGATTATGTGTTATTGTTATAATAGTTAAATTTCTATCTCGATGTAATTTATCTAAAATTTCTAAAATTTCTTCTTTTTCATTTTCATCAATCATTGCTAAAGCATCATCAATTATTAAAATTTTAGGATTAGTTACAAGTGCTGCTGCTAAGGCTACGCGTTGCTTTTGACCACCGCTTAAAAAATGAGGATCTTTATCTAAAATATCATTTATCTTGAAAGTATTTGCAATATCTAAAACCATATGTTCTATTTCATTTGGACTGTAAGCTAAATTCTCCAAAGCAAAGGCGAGATCATCAGCTACTGTTTCACCTATAAAATAATCATCTGCATTTTCAAAGACGACTCCTATTTGCTTCCTAATATGAGGAATATTATATGTTGATAAAGGCATATTATCAATTATAAGGGTACCATCAAATTTTAATAAACCAACAATTATTTTAACCAATGTTGATTTACCACTACCGTTTGGCCCAACAATAGCTAGCCATTCACCGTCACGTATACTTAAGTCTAGCTTTTCAAAGACAAACTTATTATGATAACGAAATGATAAGTTGTTAATTCTAATAATGTCACTCATAAAACCACCCCATAAATACTAGTCTCTATTATACTAAAGATGAATAAAAAAGGAAACAGAAGATGCTAATATTCTGTTTTTTATAATTATTATAGTTCTTTTCTCTTACGGCGTTGAATATTATATACAATTTTTAATACTTGCTTAGTTGGTACAAAACGACTAAGAAAATATAACATCTTCATATAAAAACCCGGAATAATAATCATTTTCTTTTTAAACATATTATCAATACCATATTTAGCGACATAGTCACTTGATAAAGATTTGAGTTCAAACTCTACATTAGCAACTTTATTAAAATTGGTTTTGACTGGACCTGGACATAAGGTTGCAACAACTACATCAGAATTATCTCTACGTAATTCCTCATTAAGAGCAGTCGTAAGCTTTAAAATGTAAGCCTTTGTAGCATAATAACTTGCCATCAAAGGACCGACTTGAAAGGCTGCTGATGATGAAACATTTAGAATATAACCTCGATTTTTAGATTTCATATCCTTAACAAAAAGTTTTGTTAAAATATGAACAGCCTTAATATTAGTATCAATCATCTTTAATTCCCTTTCTAAGTCAGTATCCGTAAAACGACCGAATGTTCCAAAGCCAGCATTGTTAACTAATATACTAACATCATCTTTTTTTACCATTTTATAAAGTTTCATACAATTACTTGGTTCACTTAAATCCATCGCAATAACCCGTGTTTTGGTTTTAATTTCTGACGCCACTTTTTGTAGTCCTTTTTTATCCCTGGCAACTAAAATAAGGTCACATCCCATCTTGCTTAAATACTTTGCTATATCACGGCCTATGCCACTAGAAGCCCCTGTAACTAGTGCTTTCATCCAATTCACCTCTACTGCTAGTATAACACATATGCTGTAATGATTAAAGATGATTGATAACACCTGTTTTTAAATAAAAAAGGTAAACATTTATGTCTACCCTTATTATAATTTTAATCTACTAATTTAAGAATGACCATTAAAGCATCGTCGCCTTGTCTTTCTTCTAATTTTAGTATTCTAGTATAACCACCATTTCTGTTTTCATAACGTTTAGCCAAGTCATCAAATACTTTTTTTACAACTTCACTATCATTATGTAAGAAAGCAATGGCCTTACGTCTTGCTACTAAGCTACCATCCTTACCATATGATATCATCTTATCAAACATTTTGCGGACTTCTTTAGCTCTTTCTTCTGTTGTTTTGATACTTTCGTGATTTATTAAATCTATTGTTAAATTGGCAAGCATCGAAGAACGATGTTTACTATCTCTACCTAATTTACGATAAGCCATAATATCCCTCCTTACTAATCTTCAATTTTAAAACTTAAGCCTAGTTCTTTTACTTTATTAGTAACTTCTTCTAATGAAATTTTACCTAAATTTCTAATTTTACGCATTTCATTTTCGGTTTTATTGATTAAATCTTGAACAGTATAAATTGCAGCTCTTCTTAAGCAATTATAAGCTCTTACAGATAATTCTAATTCTTCAATTGGCATTTCTAATGCTTTTTGTCTAGGATCATCAGTACTCTTCTTCATTAAATTTTTAATTGCGTCTGTAAATTCCGGATCATCTAATCTATCTAATTGAGTTATTAAAATACTAGCTGCTTCTTTTACTGCTTCTTGTGGTAAAACAGCTCCGTTAGTCCAAACTTGTAGTACTAATTTATCATAACTATCATCTTGTCCTACACGAGCATCTTCAACTTCATAATTGACTCTTTCAATTGGTGAATATAATGAATCTATTGCTATAACACCAATCTTATTTGATAAGAATCTCTTATTTTCTTCTGCCCTAACATAACCCCTACCTCTACCTACAACAAGTTCCATATCAACTTTACCGCCTTTAGCTAAAGTTAATATTTCTTGATCGGGATTGATAATTTCAATATCAGGAGAACGTTGTAATGTTCCTGCAGTAAGAACACCTTCTCCACTAGCACTAACTTTAATGGTGACATCTTCATCACAGTTCTTTCTTACAACTACTCTTTTTAAATTAAGAATAATTGCTGTTGCATCTTCAATGACGCCTTCAAGTGTTTGGAATTCATGCATAACGCCATCAATGTGTACTGATCTGATAGCATCGCCAGGTAATGAAGATAACATAACTCTTCTAAGAGCATTCCCTAGAGTTGTGCCAAATCCTCTTTCAAGTGGTTCTAATTCAAACTTTCCATAGAAATTGTTTTCTATATATTCGGTTATTGTATATTGTGATTTTTCATAAATCAAACTACTATCATTTGCCTCATCATATTCAAGGCTAACTGCGACCTTTAAATTAGTGTTGTTTGTAACATCAGTTACTTTATTTGCCACTATAAATCACTCCTTTTCTTTTAGTTACGAGGACGTTTCGGTGGACGACATCCATTATGTGGAACTGGAGTAATATCATTAATAACTGTTATCTCCAATCCTGTTGCTTGTAATTGTCTCATAGCCGTCTCACGAGCAGGTCCCAATCCTTTTACAAAAACTTCTACCTTACGCATACCAGCTTCCATGGCTACTTTAGCAGCAGCTTCAGCTGCCATACCAGCAGCAAAAGGCGTATCTTTTTTTGAGCCTTTAAAACCAACTGTTCCTGATGAAGACCAACTAATGGTGTTTCCGTCTTTATCAGTGATTGTAACAACGGTATTATTTTGAGTTGAGTGAATATGAGCATATCCTTCTGGTATATTCTTTTTTATTTTACGTTTTCTTGGTTTATATGCCATTTATATAACCTCCTTCATATTTTTTTAAGCTGCTTTCTTCTTATTAGCAACAACTCTACCGCGACCTTTACGCGTTTTTGCATTAGACTTTGTACTTTGGCCTCTTACTGGCAATCCTCTACGATGACGTATACCTTCGTAATTTCCTATTTCCATCTTTGTTTTAATATTCATATTAACTTCGCGTCTTAAATCACCTTCTACTAAATGTTTAGACACTTCATCACGAATACGAGTTACTTCATCTTCGTCAAGATCCTTTGCTCTTTTATTAATGTCGACCTTTGCATCTTTTAATATTTGATTTGATAGACTTCTTCCAATACCATGAATATAAGTAAGAGCTATTTCTATTCTTTTATCGTTTGGTAAGTCTACTCCTTTAATACGTGCCATTTGACACCTCCTAACCTTGTCTTTGTTTGTGTTTTGGATTTTCACAAATAATAATTACTTTTCCCTTACGTTTAATTATTTTGCATTTAGGACATATTTTTTTTACTGATGGTGCTACTTTCATAGTACAACCTCCTCTATTTTCTATAAATTATGCGCCCACGTGTTAAATCAAGAGGTGATATTTCAATTGTAACCGTATCACCTGGTAAAATGCGTATGTAGTTCATTCGGATTTTACCAGAAACGTGAGCTATTACGGTATGTTTATTTGGTAATTCAACTTTAAATATGCCACCCTTTAATAATTCTATTACTTTTCCATCAACCTCAATGATATTTTTATCAGTCATTTTTTCACTCTCCTGTTAATATAAGATATCCATCTTTAGTAACTAAAACGGTATGTTCGAAGTGCGCAGATGGTTTTCCATCTTTTGTCACAATTGTCCAATCATCATCTAACATTACAACTTCCCTCGTCCCTAAATTAAGCATAGGTTCAATTGCAATTGTCATACCTTCTTTAAGCATAAGCCCTGTATGTTGTTTACCATAATTTGGCACATCTGGGTCTTCATGAATGCTGTTGCCAACACCATGACCAATCAATTCTCTGATAACACCCAAATTATGTTTTAATGCATATTGTTCAATAGCATATCCTATATCCCCTATATGATTACCAGGTTTAACTTGTCTCAAGCCTTCAAATAAGGCTTCTTCAGTATGTTTTAGTAAGTATTTTTGCTTTTCACTAATATTACCAATGCCGTAAGACCATGCCGAATCTCCATGATAACCTTTATAACATGCCCCTATATCAATTGATATAATATCACCATTTTTTAGTTTATAGTTACTAGGTATACCATGTACTACTTCTTCATTTATTGATGTACAGATAGCGGCTGGATAACCATTAAAGTCTTTGAATGATGGGGTTGCTCCATGACTTATAATGTAATCTTCAGCCAATTGATTGAGCTTACGAGTGGTGATTCCTGGTTTTAAATATTGCTTTAAATATTGATGTGTTTGATAAACGATATGTCCTGCTTTCTTCATTAATTCAATCTCTCGTTTGCTTTTTATACTTACCATTTAATTACCACCAATGATGCTTTCTATTTGCGCAAAAGTATTTTCTTTAGAAATACCACTATCTACTACATGTAATATTCCCTTCATTTTATAATGTTCAATGATAGGTTGTGTTCTTGACAAATATGTATCAAACCTTTGATTAAATGTTTCTATATTGTCGTCTTCTCTTTTTACTAACTTAGCAGAACAATGGTTACACATTCCTGAATAAGTGAAGACATCAGAATATTCATTATATACTGCACCACATGCTGGACAAGAAACACGACCTGTAATTCTCCTCATTGCCTCTTCTCTAGTTATATTTAAAAGTATCGCGTAATCAATAGGACGATTTAAACGTTTAGCCATTTCGTCATAGATCTTTGCTTGCTCAAGATTGCGAGGAAAGCCATCTAAAATATAACCTTTGTCACAATCTTTTTGCTTCAATCTAGTTTCTAACATATTAAAGACAATTTCATCGTCAACCAACTTACCACTTTTTAGTAACTCATTTATATGATTACCCAACTCTGAGCCGGAAGCAACTTCAGATCTCAACAAATCTCCAGTTGAAATATGTACTATACCGTACTTATCTGATAACAATTTAGATTGAGTTCCTTTTCCTGCTGCTGGTGGTGCAATAAATACAATATTCATATTACCAACGCCCTCCATAATTTCTCGTTAATAATCTACTTTCAAGTTGACTATAAGTCTCTAAGGCAACACCCACAACGATTAATAATCCTGTACCACCAATCGTTATATTAGCACTTAAGTTAGAAACATTTGAGAAAACAATTGGTAATCCTGCGATAATAATTAAGAATAAGGCGCCTATAATTGTTAAACGTGATAATATTTGTTTAATATATGATGCTGTTTCTTTTCCTGGTCTAATTCCAGGAATATAACCACCTTGTTTTTGAAAATTTGAAGCCATCTCATCTGGATTTAACTGCATATATGTATAGAAATATGCAAAGAAGATAATCATCAACATATAAAAAGCAAATCCTGTAACTGTATCATAATTCAAATACTTCTCAACAAAAAGCATTAATTTATCATTTTTTAAAAATTGCGCTATGGTAGATGGAATAGCCACCACCATTGAGGCGAAAATAACAGGCATAACACCAGCTGAGTTCACCTTAATTGGCATATAGTTTTGTCTAGACTCATATGCGCTACTTGTTTTATTTGAATATTGAATAGGAATTCTTCGTTCAGCTTGTTGAATAAATATTACTCCTATAACAATTGCTAAGTATACTAATACAAAGATAGAAAATGATACGATACCCATAACAATTGCTTGAGTACTAGTAGTTTTAACCATCTCATTAAATGCATTAATAAACATAGTTGGAGTAGTCATTAAAATACCTGACATTATAATAAGTGATATACCATTACCAATGCCTTTTTGTGTAATTTGGTCACCTAGCCATAAAATAAATGCCGTTCCTGCTGTTAAAATAATTGATATTCTCATATATTCTAATGCCCCTGAACCTTCTGGTAAGAAAGCAAATGAGAATACATAACCTTGGAGGAAAGCTATTGCAATCCCCATATAACGATTTATCTTATTTATTTTTCTTCTACCTGATGGTCCTTGCTTAGCAAGTTCAGAAAAATAAGGCACAATATCCATTTGTAATAATTGTGTAACAATTGATGCTGAGATATAAGGTGATACACCTAAAGCAAATATTGAAAATTGCTTAAAAGCCCCACCACCCATTGCATTCATTAATTCTAGGAAGCCCAAGTTTTTTGTAATTGACTCTGTTCCTGGAACTTGAATCATAGTTCCTAATTTAAAGATAAATAAAGCTAATAACGTAAATGATACTCTTCTTAAAATATCTTTATTCTTAGGACTAAACAATTGTTTCAATAATACAAACATATTAAATCACCTCAACAGTTCCACCAGCTGCTTCGATTGCCTTTTTTGCTGTTTCAGAAAATTTATGAGCTCTTACAGTAAGACGCTTCGAAATTGTTCCATCTCCTAAAACTTTTATTCCATTTAATTGATTCTTAACCATACCTATTTCTTTTAATAATTCTGGTGATACAACCGTGTCGTCTTCAAAACGATTTAAATCACTAACATTAATCGTAGCATATCTAATTTTAAATTTGGCATTGCTAAAACCTCTCTTAGGAATACGTTGAAATAATGGTAATTGTCCACCTTCAAACCACGCTTTAACTCCGCCGCCACTCCTTGCATTTTGACCCTTATGTCCTTTACCGCTAGTTTTTCCTGTACCGCTACTAGATCCACGACCTAGTCTTTTACGATTTTTAACAGCACCTTCGCTGTAATTTAATTCATGTAATTTCATTAGCCTAAAATCTCCTCTACTGATTTGCCTCTTAATTCAGCAACTTTTTCGATAGTCTTTTGGGCAGTAAGAGCATTAATAGTAGCTCTTGCCATATTTATTTTAGTATTAGAACCAAGTGATTTAGAAATAACATCACTAATACCAGCTAGTTCTAAAACAGCTCTTACAGGTCCACCAGCAATAATACCATTACCAGCCTTAGCAGGCTTTATCATAACTTTAGCGGCACCACTTACACCATATGCTTCATGTGGTATTGTTCTTCCGTCGATAATAGGTACTTGAATTAAGTTTTTATTAGCATTAGCAATTGCTTTCTTAACAGCGTCTGGCACTTCATTCGCTTTACCTGTTCCAAGCCCTACATGACCTTTTCTGTCTCCAACGACAACAGTAGCAGCGAAACGAAATTGACGACCACCCTTAGTTACCTTAGTAACACGCTTAACATCAATTACTAATTCTTCATTTTCTTTTTCTTGAGGTTGTCTCGTTCTTTTTTCCATTGTTTCCCTCCTTTTAGAATTCTAATCCATTTTCACGTGCTGCTTCAGCTAAAGCTTTTACACGTCCATGATATAAGTATCCACTTCTATCAAATACTACTTTATTTATTTTAGCTTTTTTAGCTTTCTTAGCAATAGAGACCCCTACTAACTTAGCAGCTTCTATATTGCCTCCGTTTGCAATATTTAAGTCTTTATCCAATGACGAAGCACTTACTAAAGTAATTCCAGCTTCATCATCAATGATTTGAGCATTAATATGTTTACTTGATCTGAAAACATTTAATCTCGGTATTAAAGATGTACCATAAATATTTTCTCTAATACGTTTATGCCTAAAGACTCTAGCTTCATTTCTTGATCTTTTATTAATCATAATAGACTCCCTTTCTTTTATTTGGCGGCCTTTTTGCCTTCCTTACGGCGAACATACTCACCCTTATAACGAATACCCTTGCCCTTGTATGGTTCAGGTTTTCTCACCTTTCGGATATTAGCAGCAAATTCACCTACAGCTTGCTTATCCATACCCTTAACAACAATTTCAGTATTACTAACACCTTCAACTGTCAAATTAGAAGGGATATCTAATGTAATAGGATGTGAGTATCCTGCATTAATAACAAGTTTTGCACCCTGTACATTAAAACGATAACCAACACCAACAATCTCTAAGCCCTTTTGATATCCTTCGCTTACACCTATTAATAAATTAGTTATTAAAGCGTTGATAGTACCATGAAGAGACCTAGTTTCCAATTCTTCATTTTTTCTCTCAACTGTTATTTCTTTTTCATCTATCTTAACAATTACATTTTCTGGTATGTTAAGTGCTAATTGACCTTTTGGGCCTCTAACAGTAAGAGTATCGTTATTTAACTCAACCGTAACATTGTCTGGTATTGTTAATATTCTTTTTCCAATACGACTCATATTTAACTCCTCCTTATGTAATTGTTACCAAATATATGCTAAAACTTCTCCACCTAAGCGTTCCTTACGAGCTTGTTTATTAGTCATAAGACCTTTAGAAGTAGAAACGATAGCTATTCCTAACCCATTTAAAACATTAGGAATATCATCCGCCTTAGCATAAACACGTAATCCTGGTTTAGAAATTCTCTTTAAACCTGTAATTACTCTTTCCTTTTTTTGACCATATTTTAAGACTAAAATCAAATTATCTTGAATATCGCCTTTTTCAATTTTATAGCTTTGAATAAAACCTTCACTTTTTAAGATTTTAGCCACTTCATATTTTAACTTCGAATTAGGCATAGCCACTTCTTTATAACGCATTTGGTTTGCGTTACGAATTCTTGTTAACATATCTGCGATTGGATCGGTTACTACCATATATATCCTCCTTCCATTTTCTACCAACTAGATTTCTTAATCCCTGGTATTTGTCCTTTGTACGCTAATTCTCTAAAACATATACGACATAATTTAAAATCACTCATGACAGCGTGTGGTCTACCACAGCGTTCGCATCTAGTGTATTCACGTACTTTAAATTTCTTTGCTCTTTGAGCTTTTACAATCATGCTTTTCTTTGCCATTATATCCTCCTTACTTTCTAAAAGGAATACCTATTTCTGTTAAAAGATGTAATGCTTCTTCGTCTGTATTAGCTGTTGTTACAATAACAATATCCATACCACGAACTTTTACAACATCATCATATACTATTTCTGGGAAAATTAATTGTTCTGTTAAACCCAAACTATAATTACCTCTTCCATCAAAGGCTTTTGGTGATACACCTCTAAAATCACGAACACGTGGTAATATTATTCTTATTAATTTTTCTAAGAATGTGTACATAGCATCACCACGTAAAGTAACCTTACACCCGATTGGATTGCCTTCTCTTATTTTAAAACCAGCAATTGATTTTTTAGCCTTAGTTATAACTGGCTTAGCACCTGTAATTAATTCCAAATCACGAACAGCTGCTTCCAATAGTTTACTATTTGTTGTGGCATCGCCCACACCCATATTAATAACAATTTTTTCGATTTTAGGAATTTCCATTACCGTTTTATAATTGTCTTTCTTCATTAAATTAGGAATGATTTCTTTTGTATATTTTTCTTTTAGGCGGTTCATAAATACCCTCCTTTTCTAATCTTTTTTAGCTTTTGCCTTCTTAGGGGCAGTTTTTTTTACTTCTTTAGTTTCGGTTGTAACCCTTTTACGACTTCTTTTGTTAGTTTTTTCATTAAAGAACATAACATTAGATGCATCGATTGGGGCTTCAACTGAAACAATACCACCAGTTTGATCATTAGCATTAGGTTTAATATGTTTCTTAACTAGATTAATTCCTTCTACTACTACCTTATTGGTTTTACTTAATACTTTGCTGATACGACCGGTACGACCTTTATCTTTACCAGCAATAGCAATTACTTTATCTCCTGTTTTAAATTTCATAAAACACCCTCCTTATAACACTTCTGTTGCTAGAGAAACAATTTTCATATAATCCATCTCACGTAATTCACGTGCTACAGGACCAAAAACACGTGTTCCCACTGGCGTTTTAGCATCTTTTAGAATAACACATGCATTATCATCAAATTTAATATATGAACCATCACTACGTCTAACTCCTGCTTTGGTTCTAATGATAACAGCTTTAACGATTTTTCCCTCTTTTATCGTACCATGAGGGAGCGCCTTTTTAACTGTGCCAACAACAACGTCACCTATATTGGCCGTTTTAACTCTGCTACCTCCAGGAACTTTAATAACTAAAAGTTCACGAGCTCCTGAATTGTCAGCTACTTTTAAACGGGTTTCTTGTTGAACCATATTGAATACCTCCTCCTAGAGTTTATAAGATTATAGAATTACAGCTTTTTCTAGTACTTTTACTAAATTATAACGCTTCATTTTTGATAATGGTCTTGTTTGTTCAATTAATACCTTATCGCCAACTTTAGCAGCATTAGCTTCATCGTGTGCAGTATATTTTTTTGTATACTTAACACGTTTACCATATAATCTATCTTTACGGTAAGTTTCAACAACAACCGTAATTGTTTTGTCATTCTTATCGCTTATAACTCTACCTATAATTTGATTATTATTTTTCATTAAGACTTAACACCTCAATCTTTCTTTAATTCGCGTTCACGTAGAATTGTTTTAGCTCTCGCTATAGACTTTCTAAGTTCATTTATGCGATGAGGTTTATCCAAACTACCATTTGCTTGTTTAAAACGCAAATTAAATAATTCTTCTTTTATTTCTTCAATTTTCTTTTCAATTTCTTCAGTGGTTAAGTTTCTTATATCATTAACCTTCATTGCTTTCACCACCAATTTCTCTTTTTATAAATTTAGACTTGATTGGTAACTTGTGCATTGCTAATCTTAAAGCTTCTCTTGCGACACTTTCAGAAACACCAGCTATTTCAAACATGATCTTTCCTTCTTTTACAACAGCAACCCATTGCTCAGGTGCACCTTTACCTTTACCCATACGAGTTTCAAGTGGTTTTTTTGTTTTGGCTAAATGTGGGAAAATATTGATCCAAACTTTACCACCACGTTGCATATAACGGTTCATAGCTACACGAGCAGCTTCAATTTGATTTGAAGTGATCCATGCTCCTTCTTTAGCAACTAAACCATAGTCACCAAAACACAATTCAGTATTACCTTTAGCCTTGCCTTCGTATTTGATACGATGAGGTCTTCTATATTTCGTTCTTTTGGGCATCAACATTGTTATTCCCTCCCTTTTTTGGTTTATTAGGAAGAATTTCACCTTTGTAGATCCAAACTTTCACGCCAAT